>NZ_JCACLG010000042.1:0-39058 GCF_059505785.1 Kastovskya adunca
TTCCCTCCTCCACTTTTGCCCTTCTCTCTTTTGTAAAAAACCTACACCTGTGAGCCTGCCCCCCTGCTCCCTATCACTACTTTCTCTACCTGTGGAAATCGACTCTCTTCTTAAACGTTTTCAGCGCTTTGGCGTGCATCTGGGTTTGGAACGGATTAACCGACTTCTCGCTGATTTGGGCAACCCCCATCACGCTGTGCCGATAATTCACGTAGCAGGTACAAATGGTAAAGGCTCCGTCTGTGCCTATCTTTCGGCGGTATTGACTGAGGCAGGTTATCGGGTGGGACGCTACACTTCTCCCCATCTGGTGGATTGGACAGAACGCATCTGTCTCAATGAACAACCAATTTCCTCAGAAGCTCTAAAGCAGTTACTCCTACAAGTTCAGGCGGCAATTCCCGATTTTAGTGAAGATTCACCGACGCAGTTTGAGGTGATCACCGCTGTGGCGTTGCTGTATTTTGCCCAGCAGCAGGTAGATGTTGCCGTAGTAGAGGTAGGTTTGGGGGGACGCTTAGATGCGACCAATGTTAGCGATCGCCCCCTTGTAAGTATCATTACCTCCATTAGCCTGGAACATACCCAACAACTCGGCGATACCTATGCCAAAATTGCCACAGAAAAAGCAGGTATCCTCAAACCTCAAGCCCCAGCAGTAATTGGGCAACTACCACCAGAAGCCGAGGCGGTGGTGAAAGCGCGAGTGGTTGAATTAGCTTGCGCTGCTGTTTGGGTAAAGCCCGCCGTAGAGTTACTCTCTCCCCCCGCCAACAATCAAGGCACACCCCAAACGTCCCTAACTCAAGAAATTCCCTGCCGTTGGGCAGAGTATCAAGGTATCAAGTACCCATTACCGTTGCTGGGAGAAATGCAACTGAGTAATTCAGCTTTAGCGATCGCGACTCTCCAAATTTTGCAACAACAAGGGTGGAAAATTGCCGAAGACACCATCGCCTCTGGGATGGCAAAAACTAAGTGGGCGGGGCGTCTCCAGTGGTTCACTTGGCGCGATCGCTCTATCCTCATTGATGGCGCTCATAACCCCGATGCTGCCCAATTTCTCCGCCGCTACGTTGATACGCTAGACACTCCGGTGATTTGGGTGATGGGAATGCTTTCCACCAAAGACCATGCCAATGTATTCCGTGCTTTGCTAGGGCGTGGCGATCGCTTGTACCTCGTCCCCGTCCCCGATCATAGTTGGGCCGATCCCAACGCCCTAGCAACTTTAGCCCAAAACCTCGTCCCAGAATTGACCGATTGTCGCACCTATCCAGAACTAGCGATCGCCCTAGAAGCCGCCGTTGCCGTTCCTGAGACGTTAACCGTCTTGTGCGGCTCCCTGTACCTAATTGGTCACTTTTTCCAACAAAACTAAAGCCCGCCCGTATTGGACTTTAGTTTTGCAAGCGCCACAGAATCAGAGTCTCTTAAGCATATTTATCTTTGAGCGATCGCTGTATTCCACTCCTCGGCTGCATCCGCCACCGCTTGTTCTACCGTCTTCTGCCCTAACATCGCCGCCTGCATATTTTCGTAAATTGCCTTTTGCAGCTTATTAAGGTCTTTCATCGCTGGCACTAATACCTCTGCATCCTGTAACTGGCTGGCACTGATATTGCGGGCTTGCTCTACCGGAGAAGTCTTCGCCTGACTCGATAACTCCTTTCTATAGGCTTCTACTGCCTCAGCCGTTGAAGGCAAAACATTTGCCGCTTTGGCAAACGCCAACTGATTTTCAGTATTGGTAACAAACAAAGCAAACTTCAGCGCCTCATTCGGCGTACTCGTGTCGCGGGGAATTACCAAATTCATCACCGCTACATTCTTTTTACCCGTCTTACCTGTAATTTGTGGTGCCGAGGCGGAAACCTTAGCAACCTCCGGGGCATTGTTCTCAATTGTCTTGAGAAATTCAGCTCCAGACGCTAGCAGTGCTGTCTCACCCGCCTGATAGAGTTCAACGGCATTTCGATGCCCTTGGGTAAGCACTTCCCGTGGCAGCAATCCTTTTTGATAAAGGTCTACCCAATACTGAAACGCGGCTATCCCTTCTGGAGTATTGAAGGCGGCTTTTCCTTGATCGTCCACGAGTTGCACGCCCATCTGCACCAGAGACTCCAAGACTTCCCCAGAATCTTCTGGCACTAGGGTGACAAAAAAGGCGTATTTACCCGTTTTGTCTTTCACTTGCTGGGCAACGTCTGCCAACTCTTCATAAGTGGCAGGTGGCTTGCTCACACCCGCTTGTTTTAATAGCTCTGTATTGTAAATCGTCACCCGCGTTGTTAGATACCAAGGAATGCCAAAGCTCTTTTCATCAATCGTGCTGGCTTTCCAGATATTGGGCAAATACTGCTGTTTTACCTGGGATGGCACTTGCTCGTCCAAATCTAACCAAGCATTGCGGGTTGCTAGCTGAGAGGCAAAGCTGGGGTTCAGGTTCACCACATCTGGTGCAGTTTTGGCTGAAACGGCGGTCAGGATCTTGCTCTCCATTGCCGACCAGGGAACGTCCACCCAGCGGACTTTAGACCCAGCGTTTTCCGTCTCAAATTTGGCAATTAACTCATTGAAGTAGTCGGTAAACTGCGGCTGTAGCTGCATTGTCCAGAACTCAATTTCTGGGTTGGCAGCAGAGGGCGATAGTCCTGAACCACAGCTAACCACCCAGCTCAACACAAACCCCAACAAAGCAAAAATGCCGAGGCGTCTCCAAGTTCTGATTCTGCTCATATCACCTGTCAATTTCACGAATCGCATTAGCAGTCACTGATCATATGTCCATAACGCGATCGTCAGGGATAAGACGCAATGTTTATTTGTTGTCCGCTTTGATCAAGTGCTGAGTCGGCGAATAGGGGTGCTTATGTTAAGGAGAGTAAACAGCTATCTGAGTTAATGAATTCATACTTCACCCTTCATACTTCACCCTTCATACTTCACCCTTCATACTTCACCCCCGCTCCCCCCATTCCCCGTTAATATTTGAACACAGACGAGGGATATACCCTTGACGTTCCTACAATGATTAGAGGGTGCAATTTTATGACAGGCTTAAGAGCGATCGCGGCTGAGGAGTGTTGCTTTGGCTCCCTTGAGATTCATTTCCTGAAAAAATATTCCGCTAACCGTGGTGATTCTAAGCTAGATTGATTACCATGCTTCAGTATTAATCTTGCTAAACTGCGTCTCCACAGCAGATCAACGTCACTTTATCTTACTGCCCAGAGAGCATATGAACCGATTTTCTACGTTTAATCGCTTTAAAGGCCTGTTATCGAAACGGACAAACGGTATCGGTATAGAACTTGCTCCAGAACGAGTCAATCTTGCTCAACTGCGAAAGCAGGGTCAGGGCTATAAAGTGACGACGATGTTCTCGAAAGAAGTTCCGGAAGGCATCTTTCAAGAAGGGCAGATTGCCGACTCTCCGGCGTTAGCCGAAATCATTCAAGAGGCGATCGCCGAAAGCAAGCTTAAGGTCGATCGAGTAGCCACAGCCGTACCGATGCGGGATGCGGTAATTCGGATCATTCCCATTCCAGCGGAATTGGATGACCAAGAACTGCGAGACATGGTGCTAAACCATGAAGCGGGTCTTTATCTACCCTATCCCCGTGAAGAAGTAGATTTGGATTATCAAAAACTGGGCTTTTTTGTCGATGAAGATGGAATTGAAAAAGTCCAAGTCCTTCTAGTTGCCACGCGTCGAGAAGTGACTGATACCTATCTCGATACCTTCCAGCAAGCAGGGCTACACGTAGATGTTCTAGAAATTAACAGCTTTGCAATGATTCGGACGATCCGAGAACAGCTCCGCCAATTTGCTCCCCAAGAAGCCGCAGTACTGATTGACCTTGAGTTTGATAGCACCGAAATTGCGATTATCGTTGATGGTGTCCCTCAATTTAACCGGACGGTTCCCATTGGAACATTCCAACTTCAGAATGCTCTGAGCCGAGCGATGAACTTACCCACCTCAAGAAACACAGAACTGTTACAAGGAATGACTATTCCTAATACACCAGTTGATGGGATACGTACAGGAGCAACAGGAATCAATCCTGGGATGGCAGCTCTTTTGAGAGTTCTAGGAGAATTGGCCGATGAATTACGTCGCTCGATCGATTTTTATCTTAATCAGAGCGACAATCTGGAAGTAGCACAACTGCTTTTAGCGGGACCAGGAGGTGGAATTGGGCAACTAGATGACTTCTTCACGCAACGATTGAGCTTACCGACTACAAAAGTAGACCCGGTGAGTGCCCTATCTTTGGAAATAGACGAAGATATTCCTGCCGTACAACGCCCAGGATTAGGAACTGTATTGGGATTAGGACTGCGCGAGGTTTAAAGTTATGTATAGCTTAGATGTAAATTTTCTTAATGACCGTCCTGAGTATAGACCTCAGACGACAACTGGCCCTCGTGCTGCCAAACAACAGCGATCTATGGGGACAATGACCCCGTTGATTGCCGGAGTGGCAGTCGGGTTACTCCTTCCACTAGCAGTGGGTGGATTGTGGTTTTTCATCCAGCAACAAACCGCTAAGTTGCAAGAGGAAGACAATCGATTGACTGCCGAACTCGGACAACTACAGCAAGAAGAGCAACAACTCGCTAGCATCAACCAGCAAATTACTCAAATTAACAGTGAAACAGCAGCACTAACAGGGGTATTCAATCAAATCAAGCCCTGGTCAGCTTTGTTGCAAGATATTCGCGAACGCACTCCCGTTGGAGTACAAATTAAAGCAATTCAACAAACGGAGGCAGCTGCTCCTGCCCCAGCAGCGGCTACCCCTGCTCCAGGGGCGGCGGCTGGTCAACCCGCCACGGCAAATGTTCCCACGGTTAAGTTAGAACTTTCTGGAACCGCCCGCACCTTTGATGATGTCAACTACTTTTTGCTGACGCTTCAACGATCTCCCTTCTTTAAGAACAATGAAACCCAATTGCTGAGTTCTTCACTGGTTAATAACCCCACCCAACTAGAAACACCAGAAAACCAGCGCCAGACATCAGCCCAAATTAGTTACGAACTGCCAAAAGTGGTGGAATATCGAATTTCTACCAGCCTTACTGATGCCCAAGCCTCTGAGTTACTCCGAGAATTAGATCGTAAAGGTGCAGTTGGTCTGGTCACTCGCATTAGAAGTCTTCAGCAGAAAGGAGCGATTCAACAATGACATACGCTGACGGATTCATGGAAGAAGGGCAAGAGGAACAATCCACTTATCCTACTGCCTTCGGAATTACCTTTACCCCCAAAGTCGGGGGAGCATTAATTGCTGTTTTAGGCTTATTGGGAGCTACCTATCTTTTAGTCAATCAAGTCAAGCCAGCTTGGGACAACTATCAAGCGCTACAAACTACGGTTGCTGATAAAGAAGCACAAATCGAACAAAAAGCTGCAATCCAAAAAAGAATCGAACAGACGAAACAAAAACTGGAGGCAGCAAAACGTACTAGAAGCGATGTATTTGCCTTCTTTGGCAATGAACCAAATCTGGACACATTATTACTAGACCTCAATAGTGTTATCACCTCCAGACAAGGCAAATTACAAAAATTTGAGCCGCAGGCTCAGCCGGAAGGGACAAACATCGTCCAAGATGGTTCTTTAGGAGCGGGCGTTAACGGTAAGCTCAAAAGAGAGGTGTATAATGTCGAATTTGAAGGCACTTTTGATCAAGTCCTGTCTACTCTCCGTAGTATTGAGCGACTGCCTTTGCTACTAAGAGCCAGAGACTTTAGAGCCGAGGTCGGTCAGGGTGAAACACCTCAAAAATTTGTAGTTAATCAGCAAGGCAGAGCGGTACCTAGTGGTCAACCGACAATTAGAGCCAGTTTCAAGCTAGAAGCTTTGCTGCCTTTGACTGAGGAGGAAGCCGCAAAAGCTGCGACTCCCCCCCCACCAGCCCAGTAGATAAAGAACTGCATTGCTAGCTCACTGTTAGCTTCCAGAGTCGAAAAGCGTTTAACGAAAGTGACTCCCGAAAGCTACAGGTACAGCCAGCAGTTGCCAATTGCGTTTATGTAGGTGAGGAGTGAACCGTGAGACAGCCACTCATATGTGGAGTTTGGATTGGAAGTGCAGTGGCGCTCCTGGCAGCCCAGCCAGCGCGGGCAACTGCGACACAAATAACAGGTATACGGCTTAATCAAGCCGAGAATAACCTGGAACTAACTCTTGAGACTCAAGGAGGCGAAACGTCACCGGAAGTTTTGACCCTGAGCCAAGAAAATGAAATTGTCGCCGATATTCCCAATGCCACGCTGAAGTTAGAAAAGGAAGAAAGCTTCCACTCAGACAACCCCCTGCCGGGAATTGAGTCTGTCTTAGTTAGTCAACAAGACATCAATAGCGTACGAGTTACCGTCAGGGGTGCCAGCAGCGCTCCCACTGTGGAGGTTCAACCTCAAGACAACCAAACAATTAGCCTCAGCTTCGGTACAGCACCGGAAAACGAAAAATCCGGTGCTACTCCTGAAATAGCAATAACACCAACCCCATCGGCTAGTTCTCCCTCAGTACCCAAACCTGACTTCCTAGCAACACCCAAAAAAGACCAACTTAACCCCACGGCAGAATCACGGTTTCCGGCAACACCTACGGAAACGCCCGTACAAATCGCGCAAGTGCCCAACTTGCCCTCAGCACCGGGCACGCAGCCAGAACCCTCTGCCCAAGCAACACCAACGCCTCAGCCTGTTTTTCCCGCACCAACGCCGGACGTTCTTGTTCCTAATCCCGAAATCATCATTCAAGGTGCCCCCGCCGCTCCCGCCGGAGTCGTACAGCCTGTAGCGCCTGCGCCTCCTTTCTTGCCTAGAGCCGTTGCTCCGCCAGTGGGTGATATTGCGATCTCGACGATTAATCCCTCTCCCACAGTGATTGATTTGGGAACCGGAGCGCGCGTCCCTCGATTAGTTTTACGAGAAGCGCCGATTCGAGAAGTTTTGGCGCTTCTTGCTCGTTCTGCTGGTCTTAACCTCGCTTTTAGCGGAGCCGCCGGAGGTGCGGAGGGAGCTGCTCCAGGTGCTGCCGAGCAAACGATTTCGCTAGACCTCGAAAACGAAGCTGTTCAAGATGTATTTAACTTCGTTCTCCAGCTTTCTGGATTTCAGGCTAACCGGGTTGGACGCACAATTTTTGTTGGCAGCCAACTGCCTCTAGAAGCTCGCAATCTCGTGGCTCGCACGTTGCGTCTCAATCAAGTCACAGCATCCCAGGCTGTGGGTTTCCTGATTGCTCAGGGAGCGGAGCAGCAGCAGATTAGCACTCAAACGACGCTTACGGTAGTGGGCGAAGGGGCAGCCGCTCAAAGGATTACTAACACGACTACGAGTGTCCAAAGAATCGCCCCAACCGTCGAGGTGGCGGCAGCCGGAGCCGGAGCCGCAGTAACAGGACCTTTAGTGCTAAGAGGATTGGCGGTTACTCCGGATGAGCGCCTCAATGCGATCACCTTAATTGGTGAGCCGCGTAAGATTGAAATCGCTTCCGCACTGTTGACGCAGTTAGATTTACGGCGTCGTCAAGTCGCGGTGAACGTCAAGATTGTTGATATTAACTTGTTAGGAACAGATGCCTTTAACAGCAGCTTCTCCTTCGGACTTGGGGATGGTTTCTTTGCTGTTGATGGCGGAGCCGCCGCCTTCAACTACGGCGGATTTAGTCCACCTACTTCCGGACAAGTCGCTGGTAGTCCTGTCTTCCCAACAGTCGTCCCCAATCCCTTTGCAGGAGCTCAGGTTTTCCTCGATCCAAACAACCCGATAACTGTACCAGGTACCACTCCTGGAACAGTAACGCTTAATCCAGGAAGTAACCCTCCAGTCACCAGCACGCCACGAGGTTCCGGAATATTTCCTGGACCTTTCATCCGGTTAGATAACCCGCTACTGCCAGGATTCACTGATATTACACCGCCAACTGACAACATAGTCACGATCACACCAGGAGCAGCAGGTCAGCCACCTACGGTTAGCGTTACCCAAGGACAGCCGGCGACATTGACGGCTGCTCTGCCGGCTTTGCTTCAAACTCCTTCTAGGTTCCTCGCCTCATTGCAGGCTCAGATTACCAGTGGCAATGCCAAGATTCTGACTGACCCGACACTGGTGGTACAAGAAGGCGAGACAGCGACGGTAAACTTAACGCAGGAAGTCTTTGGCGGGTTCGAGCAAAATACAGTCACTGAAAACGATGTGACGACGACGGTTCAGGAACCAATTATTAAAGAGGCTGGTTTAATCCTGGAAATTAACGTCAACCGGATTGACGATAACGGCTTTATCTCGCTGTTTGTTAATCCAACGGTATCGGCACCAGCTTCTTCTATCCAAACTCCCCAAGGTCTGATTACTCTGGTACAGTCACGAGATTTGCAATCAGGGCAAATCCGGATACGCGATGGTCAGACGCTGATTCTTTCTGGCATCATCCAGGAATCTGACCAAACGACAGTCACTAAGGTGCCGATTTTGGGTGATATTCCGATTCTGGGGGCTTTGTTTAGAAGCACTAATCGCACGAATCAGCGCAACGAGGTAATCGTGCTGCTGACACCTCAGATTCTTGATGATTCGGCTGGCTCGGCGTTTGGCTACAACTACGTACCAGGCTCGGATGCACGCCGAGTGCTGCAGCAGCAAGGATTCCCTGTTCAAGGCAATTAAGTCGTTATTGCTGAGATAGCTCTCCCAGCCCCCTTAAAAAAGGGGGCTTTTTTTGGAGAATTAATAACTTAATCTTTATATATTGATTAATGTTCTATTTAAGCTGCCCCAACTGCTCAATGTTTAGGGGAGAAAAGAGAAACATCTGTGGCAAGTAATTATTAAGTTGGTAATAGATATGTTTAATTTTTATCGGGCTGAAGGATTAACAGCGTTTATGTATCAGAGCAAAATTGGCAAAATAATGAGGCAAAATTGCGCGATCGCCTCCTGTTTTGCAGCCAGATTGCCGAAAAAATCGGTGAAATCCACATAACTTAAAGGTTTCACCGATCCATATCTAGCAAGCAGAGCTTAGAATAATGCAGTGAAACTTCGAGCCTGTGAGTGTTTCAGCGATTTTCTGTTGAATACCCTAGCTCTAAGGGTCAACTTTATCAATCCCAAAGTCAAAATTGAGGAGCAAAAGTTGACCCAAACCTTAAACGATCAGGAGATTAACAATGAACAAAGGCGAATTAGTTGATCAGGTGGCTGCTAAAGCAACTGTTACCAAAAAACAGGCTGATGCCGTATTAACCGCCGCTTTAGAGGCGATTATGGAAGCTGTTTCTACGGGCGACAAAGTCACACTGGTGGGCTTCGGCTCCTTTGAATCGCGGGAACGCAAAGCCCGTGAAGGTCGTAACCCCAAAACTGGCGACAAAATGGAAATTCCCGCAACTAAGGTGCCAGCCTTTTCTGCCGGGAAGCTATTTAAGGAGAAAGTTGCACCTGACAAGTAACGGTTGAGCTTGAACGGAAATTAATTCTTGAAGCGACCGACTCATGGGGGGAACTTAGCCTGGGCAGCGGCAGTAGCCGGCTGTTCCCCTTCCTTGATTCTTGACTTCTCTGCCAGCATCAATCCTCTAGGGCCTCCCAAACGCGCGATCGCGGCGATTGCCGAGGCTCTAGGAACCCTCAGCGCCTATCCTGACCCGAATTACCACGCCTTGCGGGATTCATTGTCTCAGCTACATCCCAGCATCCCACCAGAGTGGATTTTGCCAGGGAATGGCTCGGCTGAGTTACTCACCTGGGCTGGCAGAGAACTTTCCGTCCTGGAAAAAACTTATGTAGTTACTCCAGCCTTTAGTGACTACCGACGGGCGCTACAGGCATTTAATGGCAATATTATTGGCTGCCCTCTGGACTTAAGTGTTGAGAATTTAAACTGCCCATTCATCACCCCTCCTAGGCTAGAAGCTGATCAGGGTAGTGGTTTATTGCTCAATAACCCCCATAACCCTACGGGGCAGCTATTCGACCGAGAGGCAATTGTCCCTTATCTGGAGCAATTTGCCTTAGTGGTGGTAGATGAAGCCTTTATGGACTTTCTACCCCCCGGTCGCGAGCAAAGTTTGATCCCACTCATACAGGATTATCCCAACTTAGTAATTTTGCGATCGCTTACCAAGTTCTACAGCTTGCCAGGACTGCGACTCGGTTATGCAGTTGCCCACCCGGAACGGCTGCAACGCTGGCAACAGTGGCGCGATCCTTGGTCGGTTAACACTCTGGCGGCGGTGGCGGCGAGGGCGGTTGTAGACGATACAGCTTTTCAACAACAAACATGGGATTGGTTAGCGCCGACGCGATCGCAACTTTTTCAAGGACTGGCGGCGTTACCAGGATTACAACCCTTACCCGGTAGTGCCAATTTTTTACTCGTGCAGACGGAATATCCCAGTTCCCAGTTGCAACGACAACTCCTCACCCATGACCAAGTATTAATCCGCGACTGCCTGAGCTTTCCAGAATTAGGCGATCGCTATTTTCGCGTAGCTGTGCGTACAATGGCTGAGAATCAGCGTTTGTTAGCAGGTTTAGCCGTAATTCTCAGCAGCAGCAATGGCGTTTAGTTAGCCAAGAGCGCCAAGAAAAGAAAAAATACCCCTAGAATTTACACAAGTTAATAATTGGGCGATCATTTCTTCAGTCTTGATCAACCACTGACAACAGAAAACTTATATCAGACCAACAACTAATGGCAGTTGAATACGACCTCATTGTCATCGGAGGCAGTCGTGCTGGTATTTATGCCGCTGTTGCTGCTGCTCATCTCCAAGCGCGTGTTGCTTTAGTAGACTTGCCCACAACGGCATTCCCAGAGGCGTCAAGCTCCCTCTATAACCAGGCGATCGCCCAAGTCAGCCGCGTGCAGGCACAGTTATGGAATGCCGAGCAATGGGGAATCTACTGGGATGAGACAGCAGGACGACTCCCTGCCCCCACCGTGCGCTTTGATGAAGCAATGCGCTGGGCAGCGGAAGTTGTCTCAACTCAATTTGAACAACACTCGCCAGCAATTCTAGGAAGTTTGGGGGTTGATGTAATTGTGGGTCAGGGGGAATTTTACCGCCGCCCTCACTTTGGCTTTATGGTCAACGAACGGCGGTTGCGAGGGCGCGCTTATCTACTGGCGACGCTGACGGCGGCACCTGTAAACGAGATTGACGGGCTACAAACCCTCGACTACCGGACACCAGCCGACCTATGGCAGCAAAACCCTCAAGATTTACAAAAAAGTTGGGTTGTGATTGGCGGGAGTTCCACAGCCATTGAACTGGCTCAGACTCTGGTACGGTTCAACGCTGAGGTGACATTGGTAGTAGGTGGTTCCCAAATCCTGCCCCGTGCTGACTTGGAAGCCTCTGATCTGATGCAAGCGCAACTGGAGGCAGAAGGAGTCCGCGTCCTGACAGAGAGTCCAGTCGCCCAGGTGAGGCAAATTGATCAGAAAAAATGGGTACAAGCAGGAAATCAGGCGATTGAAGCCGATGAAATTTTGCTCGCTACTCGTCCGCAGCCGCAGCTAGAAGGGTTGAATTTAGAAGGCGTGGGAGTCAAGTTTGACCAGCAGGGACTGGTGCTGAATCAGAGGCTGCAAACAACGAATCCCCGCATTTATGCCCTCCGCGCCACATACGTTCATATTGCCCAGTATGAAGCTAGCATTGCCCTAAAAAATGCCCTGTTCTTCCCCTGGTTTAAGACGGACTATTACGGGATTGGTTGGGCAATTTTCACTGAGCCTCAACTGGCGCAAGTTGGATTAACTGAGGTACAGGCAAGGCGCAGGTATGGCAAGGATGTTGTTGTGGTGCGACAGTATTTCAAAACTTTAGATAAAGCCCAGATTTTGGGTGAGACGACAGGGTTCTGTAAGTTTGTGGTGCGGGGAAATGGAGAGATTTTGGGTGCGGTGATTGTGGGGGTGGAAGCGAGTGAGTTGATAGAAGCGATCGCGCTGTTGATGCGCCAGAATATTAAGCTAAACGCGATCGCCCAATTCCCTCCAATCTCCCTAACTCTGTCAGAAATCCTCTATAAAGCTGCTTTAGTCTGGCAACGCGATCGCTTCAGCCGCAGTAAAACACGACAGAACTTCCTCGAAAGCTTCTTCAATCTGCGACGCAATTGGTCTTCCTAAAACTTATAACTTCATCCTACCTGTCTGTTTAGTAAATCTCTTGATTACGTTTATACTTTCCTGAAAAAGTCAACATCACAGATGTATATTTATCTGCAATTTCTTTCTTAAAATGCGGTTATTGTAAAGATAAAACAAGTACCAGAGGTTCTAATTTTGGTAAATATTTTTACTTCTTAACCCACTATTCCACAGACTTTTACGGAAGCTTAAATTACAAATTTATCAGCTGATGTACTCTTTGGGCAGACTAGAAATTTTTACTTGCTGGAAGCCGATTTTTATTAAATAAGCATCGGCTCTAGGCAAGAAATTCAATACTATCTATCTGCTTGAAGGAGAGAAGTTATAGATGGCTAATTTTAGCTTTACAAGAATCGCCGATACAAACGACGGAATGTTTAGTAGCTTGCGTCCTCCGGCTATCAATGATGCAGGAACACTGGTCTTCCGAGCTGAATTTGGTCAAGACAGTTCTGAAGAGCAAGGTATCTTTACAGGTAGCGGAACAGGCACTACCAAAATCACTGACACCATCGGCTCCTTTGCAAGCTTTGGCACACCTTCGATCAACACTCAGGGAACGGTGGTTTTTTCGGCGGTGCTGGATGAAGGGGAAGACGGCATCTTCACCAGCAATGGTTCAACCACTACAACTATTGCCGACACTAGCGGTCTTTTCGATCTCTTCGGTTTTGCACCCGCCATTAACGACATGGGAATGGTGGCTTTTAATGCCCTTACGGATGCAGGGGAAGAAGGTATCTTCAGCAGCGATGGCTCAACTACCACAACGATTGCCGATAGCAGCGGCTCTTTCCGGTTATTTGGTTCTCCAAGCATTAATAACGAAGGAACAGTTGCTTATCGAGCTTTTCTGGGTGAAGTAGGCGGCATCTATAAGGGTGACGGCACAACCACCACAACCATCGCCGACGGCAGCGGTTTGTTTAGTGACTTCTTTACCGTTCCGGGTATCAACGACAGCGGAGAGGTTGTCTTTTCAGCACGTCGGGGAGATAAAGATGGCATCTTCATCAGCAACGGCACAGAGATTGCTACTATTGCCGACACCGAGGGCAAGTTTAGCTTCTTTGGTGATGGTACCTACATCAACAATGCGGGACAAGTTGCCTTTACCGCCGATCTTGATAATGCAGGAGTGGCGTTGGGCATCTACACCGCACCAAATAACGCAGTTATCGCTGCCGGAGATCAACTGCTTGGTTCCACAGTCAGAGGAATTTCTGTCCTCAGCACTGGGGGACTGAATAATAATGGGCAAATCGCTTTTCTTGCCAGTTTTGAAGATGGCAACACTGCGGTTTTCCGCGCCGATCCGGTGGCAACTCCTGTTCCTGAAGCTAGCAGTAGTATAGGGCTGCTCGCGATCGCTGCTATTGCCACAATTAACTACTTCTGGCGTAACTGGAAGCAGTCTTCCAAAATTAGCGAGGATGGCATTAACTAGCAAAAGATAGATTAAGTCAGTAAAAAACCCCATTGAAATCTTTTTCAATGGGGTTTTTGATACAAATGGGTGAATCAGTTAACTACAACGTTAGCTTCGCCGACGTTCCCAAGGGCCCCAAACAGCAAAGGTAATTCCAGGGGTTTGGATATTAACGAACATTGTCTGACCATCGGGCGAGAAACAAGCTCCGGCAAACTCGCTGGTGTTAAGCGCATTCCGAGCAAAATTGTAAAGCCGACCTTGCTGAGTAATCCCTCGCACGAATTGCTCGTCAGGGCCATCTTCGCAGATAATCAAATCTCCGAAGGGAGCAACGGTAATATTATCTGGACGCTCTAGGAGACTTTGATCGCTTGGTTCAGCGAACAGTTCAATGGTGCCACCAGTTGCCCCGGTGAGATCGGGGACATAGCGCCAAACCTGACCCAGCCTGGCTTCGCCACCATCGGTGCAGGTAAAGTACACTTCATTATTGCCAAACCAAGTTCCTTCCCCTCGGGTAAACTGCGCCGCTCCCTTAGCAAAACCTTCAACCTTCACCGTGTTTCCAGCCGGGTCGGGGTCGTCAATGGTGACCCACTCTACTGCCATGGGCTGACCAACAGGAAAGTTAACTTTGGTAATTGCCTGAGGCATTCCTTTAATCTTTAACGCCTGGAGTGTGCCTCCTTGCCTTAAAACACCGGGGACTTTGGGGATGAAGCGATAGAACAGTCCATCGCCTGCATCTTCCGTTTCGTAGACAATCCCGGTTGTGGGGTCTACAGCGATCGCTTCGTGGCTAAAGCGACCCATTGCCACCAGGGGTACGGGATCTACGGGACCTTCGGCAGTGCTGGGCACTTCAAAGTTATAGCCGTGAGGCTTGGAAACGTTATTAGGGTCGCCTGGTCGATTAGTGCCTTGGGGTAAAGTCGTTTGCGGATCGTCGGGTAGCGTAAACGGTCGATTTGTCGCGGTGGTTTCTTCGCAGCTAATCCAAGATCCCCAAGGGGTGGGGCCGCCTGCACAGTTACGATAAGTACCTGCTAGCGATACGTAATGTTTAACTAGCTTGCGGTCTGACCCTACAACGAGGGTTGTGGTGCCACCTCGGCAGAGTTGATCGTACTGTTTATTCGCTGGCGCGATCGCTCTAGGTGTACTCAATTGACCCGGACTGAGTTCGTGGTTGCGTACTAAGATCGTCGTGTTATTTGATCCAGCAAAAGCAGCCATGCCATCATGAGCCGCTGGCACTGGATTGCCATCGCTCATAAGGTCACCCGTTCGGGAGAAAGCACGATAGCGAAATCCCCTGGGTAGGTCTAACAAACCGTTGGGATCGGGGATAAGCGCACCATAACCTTCCCCACGGATAGATTGACCGTTAGCTGATTGGGCATAAAGTGCCTTTAACGGAGACATCAGGACGGTACCCGCAGCACTTGCACCTGCCAAGGTAAAAAATTGACGTCGTGATAAAGCCATAGTTTCCTCTCACTTTCTTGTCTGCATCCACAAATTGAGTAGACGCTTGTTAATTGCAGGCAAAGACTTACTTCCGATCGTTCAGAAATATCTGTAGTGCTGTGATGCACAAACCGAATTGATTGCGTAAAAACTATGCTTCCGTGTTCTACAAATGTTGTTCCTGTTTGGTACAAACCAAACAACTTTTCTACTGATGTTTCTACTTGATTTGTTAAAAATATATCTTGTGAAAATTAAGGTTAGTTAAACTTAAACTTAATAGTCTTTTAAGATTAAATTAAGCTCAAAATAGTTACTAAAAATTAAATGTTTTTCGATTAAACAAAATAGTAAATAGCAAAATAAAATTTATCTCGCTCTTTACTATCGTATTAAATTCTTACTTGACTATTGTTACCTCTTCCTATTAGTCATACTCGTCATTGAATCCAGGATCTGTGCGAAGACTTTCGTAAAATCTTTCAACAGAAGACGATCGCGCTGTTGTAGTTGTAGTAGGCTGAGATGGTTTAGACTCTCGGAAACCTAACAAAACTTCCGAACTAGGAAAATATCGGATATCCCTTAAAGCTTGTGGGTTTTTCTGCCACTCAGAACGAGATCCTTTGACTGATAACAGAGGAGCGACTTGCCCATTATGATCTCCTTCAATTGTGACAACAACTTCTGTGATACTAGAATTTTGAGTAAACGCTTGCTCAATTGTCTTTATCGCTAGAGATTCTGCTTGCTGGATTAAAGAGCTAAAGGTTTGATAACCGTAGGATTTGAGGATGAAATTAAGTCGGTTGACTTCAGCTAAAACAGGAGAAGAAATAACTGTTCCACTGCTAAACACCACTGAGACAGCTAAAAGAATTAAGAAACGGCTAAATTTAAAATTTATTATCCCAAAAATCATAGGTTACTGACTTGCTCTCCAACTGTCTAGAAAAAAGTAACTAATCAGCTTACTTTGAAGATTAGCTCTTTTGAAATAGCATTATTTGTATCTGTATCTATGTTGCTGTCTTAACTAGGCTAATGATAGTGAAGTAAATATGTCAGTAAGTCTTGGTTAAGTTTAGGTAAAAAGGATCTCATTTGTTAGATGAGAAAAATACACTTGGCTTGTTACACAATATTAGGCTTTTGTCAATCCCTAAATTTATTTTTAGGAATATACAGAAAAAAGTAACTTCTCAGACAGCCTTTGGTAGAAAATGTGTTGCAGAGGAGGCAGTTGTACTTTCAAAAAGATGAAGTCTGAAGTCTGAAACTTTATACTTCAGACTTTCTTTATGGGGATAACTTCGCTTTTTTCGCTCGATTTTCCTTGTACCACTGAGCCACCGCAGGTGCCCAGCTTTCTAGATTAAGGTAGAGAAGCTCGCAAAACTTTTGTGCTTCGAGTTGGGCGTCTTAACCTTGCTGAAATTGAGCTAAAAGCCAAGCAGAAACTTGTCCTTGATTCATCTGGCGAGTCCGCCGCAAAGCT
This sequence comes from Kastovskya adunca, assembly GCF_059505785.1. Lineage (NCBI taxonomy): Bacteria > Bacillati > Cyanobacteriota > Cyanophyceae > Coleofasciculales > Coleofasciculaceae > Kastovskya > Kastovskya adunca. Next base: position 16,591 of record NZ_JCACLG010000042.1, read on the forward strand.
TCGCTTAATAGAGAAATTTTCAATCCAGGTAACGCCTGAGAGAGGCTAATTCTTCTACTCCCACCATTTTCTATAGCGAAAGCGATTACTTGAACATTTTGTACGTCAACAATCCAGTATTCAGTTACGTCTAAATCTTCATAGAGTAGCCGTTTTTCACCTTTATCATCAGAAAGGGAGGTATTAGCTACTTCTATTACCAATGTTGGTGGAGGATAACTGTTTAAATCGATAATGGAGGTTCCATAAGGAACAGCATCGGCGTTGTCGCCAATATAATAAGACACATCAGGTTGAGCTTCGTTCAAGCCTGCTTTTCGGTAGGTGCAGTTATCCTTTCCATTGACAGCGATGCCTTTGATAGCGGCATACATGCCAACAGCAACGATAATAATTGTGTGGTCGCTAGCGTGGTCATTTCCAACAGGAGGCATTTCAATCCTCATTCGTCCATTGTGGTAGTAGCCTTTGGCTTTTTCGCAAGCAGGAGCTTCAATTACCTGAATGTAATCATCCCAAGTGGCTGCCACCCAAGTATCAGTCAGAAGCTTTGTTTTTAGCTCGCTCATAAGTTACTGCTACTAATTAGGATTAGGCAATCTGAGAGTTGATAGCGGTGCCTTTTAGAGAATTCTTCCTTGAATTTGAAAGCGATTCTGACAAACGCTCATCCTATAAGTTTAAGTTAAAGGCGATCGCTCTTGGGTTGATGCGCCAGAACATTAAGCTAGACGTGATCGCCCAATTCCGTTCTATCTCCCCAACCTTGTCAGAAATCCTCTACAACACCGCTTTGGTATGGCAGCGCGATCGCTTCAGTCGCAACAAAGCTTCTTTAGCCTACGAAAAAGCTATTCTTTATAAATGTTTAATGGAAGTTAGTCCCGCGAATTGGTATGTTATGTTACTCTAGTAGTTTTTTTTGACTGATAGCCAACCATGACAGCAACGGGTCAGGCAGCCCAATTCCAGTACAAACCACTGCACAAGCCCAACCAGCTAATTTGCGGCACGGGACAAACAGCAGTAATTACAGGTTGGACTGTAAGACAAGTGATCGCAAAACATCTCAATCCCTCGGAATTTGCTGTCATCGGTAATTTATACAGCCCTACGCGAGGAATCAACTTCCTAATCAGAAATCTGTTAGCCAATCCCCACGTCCGATTTTTGGTTATTCTGAACGCAACCAAAGAAGACCGTAATGCTGGCGCTTGTCAATGCCTGCTAGATTTCTTTTGCAATGGATTCGAGGCAGGTCAAAGTGACACAGGACGGCAGTGTTGGGAGATAAACTCACCCATTCCTGGTTACATCGACAGGGAAATTGACGCTGATACCTTAGAGAAATTGCGGCAGTGTGTAGATTTGCAAGCTTGCAAGTCAATTACAGAAGCTGTAAGTCAGGTAAAATCTTTCGCGCAACGAGATGTGGTTGAACCGTGGGGTTTCCCGTCAGACTTTCCAATGCCTGAAGTTGTGCCAACTGTACTACCTGGAGCAAGGTATGGTCATCGCATAGAGGGGAAGACAATTGCTGAAACTTGGGTAAAAATTATTCATCGCATCAAAACGACTGGCACGATTCGACCCACTGGTTACGATGGTCAATGGCAAGAGTTAATTGATGTGATGGCAGTTGTTACTCATGAGCCAGAAGATTTCTACTTCCCAGAGCCAAATTATCTGCCAGTTAGCCCTAATCTACTTGAAGAATATATTTCGCAGATTTTAAGTGACTCCCCTAATAGGGAGGAAATCAAATATACATACGGTCAACGGCTGCGTTCTTGGTTTAAACGTGACCAGATTGAGCAAGTCATTGAAAAGTTGGGAGCTGATATCGATTCCGCTAGGGCTGTAATGTCTTTGTGGGATGTGACAGATCATGAGGCAAACAATAGTCCTCCATGCCTTAATCATATTTGGATACGAGTCGTAGATAATGAGTTATCTTTGACAGCCACTTTCCGCAGTAATGATATGTTTAGCGCTTGGGTGGCAAATGCAATGGGATTACGGGCTTTGCAGAGGCACATTAAGGAGGAGATCGCTAAACGTTCTGACTATAAGTTAAATATGGGACCACTGATTACGATTAGCCAGAGTGCTCATATTTACGACGAATGCTGGGAAAATGCAGAACACCTAATTCAAACTCAGTATGCCAAAATTTGTCAGCATAGGGATTACACCGATCCTTCTGGTAGTTTTGTTATCAGCGTGCGAGAAGACAAAATTGTCGTCGAGCATATGACGCCTGGAACGGGAGAAGTTGTTAACTGCTATTCCGGTAAATCTGCGCGTCAACTTTATCAAAAAATAGCAACAGATTGTCCTAGCCTTCAAGTTGAACACGCAATGTATTTAGGAACAGAGTTGCAAAAGGCAGAGCTGTGCTTATCAAGTAGCCAGAGCTTCATTTACGAACAAGACAAACCACTATTGGGACAACAGATGTAAAAAAGTATTGTAGTATTTTAGTTTTTTTGAAAAATAGTTAGCAAAATTACTTAAGTGTTTTTCAATAAAATATGGCTGTATTAAGCGATGAAGATATCAGACAAGAATTAGGAAAAAATATTTTAATTTTTCCTTTTAAGGAGGATAACCTTAAAGGCTCAAGTTATAACTTAACAGCAAGTAAACTTGCCTGGAGCCTATTGACTCAGCAAAGCATATATGACACTAGCAATGAAAAAATTCTAATTAAACCAGGAGATACTGCTCTGATAGAAACTAATGAAATCATTTGGATTTCTAAAAGTATAGCTGGAACTTACCATTCAAGGGTCACTCAAGTTTCACAAGGTACAGGACATATTGGCACTACCCTCGATCCTAATTACATTGGACCTTCTTTGATTGCTGTACATAATCACAGTAGTAAAAATGTAGAGCTTACTCCTACAATAGATTCATTTGTCACTTTAGTATTTCAGTATGTTAATGCAGAATCATCTAGAGAACAGCATGGTAATTCTGCTGGTAGGATAGAAATCCTTAGTAGAGTAGGAATACAGCTTAGCCAGGAAGAGCGTAATCTTCTTGATCAACCATACATGAGCAATAGAGACTTACTAAGGAAAAAGTTAGAGAGCTGTGAAGAATATAAACATATACAAGAAGTTTCTCAAAAAAAAGCAGAAGAAATAGAAAAAAAGCGTCAGCAGGAACTTCAGCAAAAAGTAGATGAAATAGCTATAAAAGTTGGAGAGAAGGCGGCACAGAAAGTGGCAGAAGGTCAGAAAAAAGTTTCTGAATATTTAAAGAGATTATATATATTATTTAGTGTATTGATTATTTTTCTTTTACTTTTTTATGGACTACTCTCTTCTAATCAAGTTAATCTATCTCGCCTATTTTGGTATGAACCAGTTACAGCTATAGTAGATAAGGCTATACCTACTCTTGCCGGTGCATTAGTAGCACTATTCCTAAATGATCTGCAACGAAGAATAAAAAATGTTGAACAAACAGTTGATATTCCCCAAAGAAATGAGACTGAAAGTACTAAAACTAAATGATTCAGCAGTAGTTCCTCAATATGAACATCTCAACGATTCAGGGCTAGATTTAGTCTCTGTAGATGAATTAGAAATTCCTGCTACAGATAGTCAACTAGTACGCACGGGAATATCGATAGAGTTACCTCAAGGAACCGAAGCACAAATACGCCCTAGAAGTGGCTTAGCTTTAAAGCATCAAATTACTGTGCTTAACACTCCAGGCACTGTTGACGAAAGCTATCGAGGAGAAATCTGTGTAATTTTAATCAATCATGGTAAACGTCCCTTTAAGGTTACAAAAGGGATGAAAGTTGCTCAAATGGTTATTACACCAGTTATTCGTGTTGAGGTTCAAGAAGTTGATAAATTAAGCCATACTTCTAGAGGAACGGGTGGTTTTGGTTCAACAGGAACCACTGCAAGAGTATAAAGCCTAGCTTATCTAGCTACACGCGAGCAAGAGTTACTATTTGTGGCTGATTTTGATATTTACCCTGACGGGCTTCATAGCTAATAGCACAGGGTTCTCCTTCCATAAAGAGCAATTGCACAACTCCTTCATTGGCATAAATCCGGCAGTCTGCACTAGAAGAGTTGGAAAATTCTAACGTTAAATGTCCCCGCCACCCCGCTTCAGCCGGGGTCAGATTAGCAATTAATCCCACGCGGGCATAAGTACTTTTTCCAATGCACAAAACAGAAATATTTTCCGGAACGGCTAAGTGTTCTAGCGCCACTCCTAACCCGTAGGAATGAGCAGGCAAAATAAAGTAGCTGCCGTTAGCATCGTTGTGTAGCTTTACGGGTTCTAGATTGTCGGGGTTGAAGTTTTTCGGGTCAACGACTGTACCAGGAATATGTCGAAAGACGCGAAACTCCACAGGTGACAGCCTCAGGTCATAACCATAGCTGCTAAGACCGTAAGAAATAACAGGAAGTTTTTCGACGTGACGAATTAGCCTGGGTTCAAAGGGAGAAATCATTCCCTCAGCCGCCATTTCGGCAATCCAGGTATCGTTTTTGAGCATAGTTCTTCCTTTAAGGCTGGTGGCTGCGGCGAATTTCGGTGATTTGGTCAGCGACTTCTAAAACCGCTTGGGGCATTTCTGGCCCCGTCAGAATGATATCAATGTGAGGGGGGCGTTTTTTGAGTAGGGCTATAACTTCCGCTTCCGGGATGAAACCAAAGCTAATCGCTAGACTCAGTTCATCAAGGACGACTAAGGAGTATTTGCCAGAAAGCACGATGTCCTGGGTATACTGCCACAACTGCATCAAGGATTGGGATTCTGTCTCAGCGAGTTCTGGGGTGTCAATGTAGCGGGGTAAGTCGCAACGAATCCAGTCTAGGTTTTGCCCCAAGCGAACGGGATGCTCATGTCCTTGCCCAATACCGCCTTTGAGGAACTGAACCACTAACACTGGCGTTCCCTGACCAGCAATTCTCAAGGATTGAGCGATCACGTTGGTAAAGAATGTACGGTGAGCGCCCGTGAAAACTTGTACCAGCCCTTCGATAGTGTAGGGGAGGTGAGAGTTAGAGTTTAGTTTGGGAGCTTCTAGCTGAGAAACCATGAGTTACGACGAAGAGAGCATAATTTGAGCGCGATCGCTTTTGGTACGACTCAAAGAGCGATCGCCAATCTATAAAAATTACAAAACTGTTTGGTCACAAGATATAGCGTACTATTTTCCAGCGCCTCCCTAGTCAACCACTACATCTATAACTCCGTCAAGGGGAAGCAGCAGGGGCAAACGCCTCAAATCGGCAGCATTTACCTTCAAAAGCGATATGCCAGGTCGATGTCAACTTCTTTGCCGGAAATAATGGGACAATAGCCAACACAGGAGACTCAAAGCAAGTCTTGATTTCTCCACTCGGTATGTGGTCAACAGAACCTGAAATTTCGGAATTTAAACGCAAAAAGGCGATGAGACTAGTGATTCTCGGTGGCCCAGGGGCAGGAAAGGGTACACAGGCGCAATGGCTGTGCCTTTATCTGCGGGTTCCTTTGATCCCCACTGGCGACCTTTTGCGAAAGGCGATCGCATCCACCACAGATAGCCCTAGTCAAAGCGATACTTTAACAGTCCTAGGTCATCAGGCGCGGCAGTATGTGGAGAAAGGAGAACTAGTTCCGGATACCTTGATGATTGAGTTTATGCGCCAACGTCTGGTGCAGCCTGATGTTAGTGAGGGTTGGTTGCTGGAAGGTTTTCCTCGTACAGCGTTTCAGGCGGAAGAGTTAGATTTTCAGTTAGAAGATTTAGAACAGAGGCTGGATTGGGCAATTTACTTACAGGTACCAGAGTCTGTACTGCGGGAGCGATCGCTGGGGCGATCGCGTTTTGATGATCAACCCGACATCATCCAGCATCGCATTGCATTATTTCAAGAACGCACGCTCCCCATTTTGGAATACTACAGTCACCGTCAACGACTGCTAACAATTAACGGCAACCAATCCCCAGAACAAGTACAACAAGAAATTTTGCAGAAACTCAAGGGGTAATTCTTCCCTGTAAGGCAGACATCTAATCCGCCAGTTTCTCTCAAGTCACACAAAACACCTGCCCCATTTACCAAGAACTCTTAATCTCACTCTTAACAGTTGCCCGTACTATTGATTAGGGAAGAATTTGAGGCAACATCCATGGCTTGGCAGCGTCCCGATAAACGGCAACCGGATCAACTACGTCCCATCAATTTTGAACGCGAGTTTACCCGATTTGCCCTCAGTTCCGTCTTAACTCAGTGCGGCGATACCAAGGTACTTTGTACCGTATCTGTGGAAGAGGGAGTCCCAAAGTTCTTAAAAGGGACGGGTAGCGGCTGGCTAACAGCGGAGTACCGAATGCTACCAGGGGCAACCCCTCAACGCCACCAACGAGAGTTTCTCAAGCTCTCTGGACGCACTCAAGAGATTCAGCGATTGATTGGGCGGAGCTTGCGCTCAACGTTGAATTTGCAGGGACTCGGAGAGCGCACAGTGCTGGTGGATGCCGATGTCTTACAGGCGGATGCAGGCACAAGGACGACAGCGATTACAGGCGGGTATGTTGCCCTGGCAGATGCGCTAAACAAACTGGTACAGCGAGGGGAGTTAGAAGAATTGCCATTACAGAGTGCGATCGCCGCTGTTTCTGTGGGAATACTAGAAGGAGAGCCGTTTTTAGACCTCAATTATGTTGAAGATGTGAAAGCAGACGTTGACTTCAATGTAGTAATGGACAACCAATTAGACATCATTGAAGTACAAGGGACAGCCGAATCCAACAGCTTTAGTCGCGCTCAGCTAAATAAAATTTTGGACTTAGCAGAAAAAGGGATTAAAGAGCTATTAGTTGCTCAAAAAGCTGCCTTGACGTAAGAGGTTGGCAAAGCTATAACTGGGATATTTGTTAAATAACAGCAATGCTTAAAAATATCTCTAGTAATTTTTACTCGGCTTGGAGAAATGCTTATCTAAAAGTAGCGGCTGTAATTATTTTAATTGCTCTTATCGGCTTCCCAACTGTTAGCCAGTACGGCTATTCAGTTGATGAAGGCACCGAGATCGCTATGGTTAGGAGGAATATTGAGCTAATCACTCAAGGTAAACCCATTCCTGGCGATTTAAAATACTTTGGGCCTGTTTTTAATGTCACCTCAGAAATTGTATTTCAAGCTCAACAGTATCTAACTAAAGGGTTTGACTACAATCCTTTGGAATATGGAAAAGAGCTTGATAATGAGCAATCGCGACTCAATGCTTTGAGTGGGCGAGTCAAAGTCAAGCATTACATGACCTTTTTAGTCTCTTTAATTACCTATGCAGCGGTAGCAGGAATCGTTGGCATTCTCTGCGGAAGTGATTGTGCCTGGTTTGGTGCCACAACACTAGTATTCTTTCCGCTGTTTTGGGGACATAGCTTTTTTAATCCCAAAGACCCTCCCTTTGCTGCCCTATTTACGCTGACCACTTTAGCGGGAGCTTATTTAGTAAACTCCTATCTTCAACCCCAAAAAGACATCAAGATTGGTCGGAACCAAGCAACTCTCTACACCGTACTTTATGGAATATTACTAGGTTTATTAACTGGAATCAGAATCGGAGGATTTTTAATCCTATTTTTTATTTTATCAACCTACTTAATTTTAAAATTCAGGCAAGGATTTAATCGCCAAAATTTACTGCGATTTTGTGGCTTATATATACTCCTTTGTATTACCTGGTTTATTACCAACACCATCTGTTATCCTGCCTTTTGGTCAAATCCCATTGGCGGATTTTTTGAAACCATTGGTTACTTATCGGCACATCTTCTAAAAATAGAAGTTCTCTTTGCAGGTAAGTTTATTCCGATTCAATCCCTTCCCTGGAATTACTTGCCTACCTGGATGTTTTTTTCAATTCCTCTCATTTTCCAGATTGGCTTTGTTGTGGGTACAGGGCTATTTATTGCTAAATACAAGCAACTCTCTACCCTACAACGTGCTTGTGGAATTTTAGTTTTGTTCCAAATTCTCTTCCTACCCTTTATTGCCATCGTGAAACAGTCGCCCATGTACGATGGAATGCGACATTTTCTCTTCACCCTACCCGGAATTGCCGCCCTTTCAGCCGCAGCGATAATCTGGATTTACCAACAGCTATCCCAGAAAAGCTACAAACTAGCTTTTGTGACTTTTGTGACTATTGTCTATGGCGCGATCGCCTATGATATGATCGCCTTACATCCCTATCAATATATCTACGTCAATCGCTTCTCTGGCGGACTAGAAAGAATTCACACTCGCTACGATACAGAGTTTTGGGGCTTGAGTCTGCGAGAAGGAATGGAGTGGATCAACAAAAACGCTAGCCCCCAAACTACAACGTTAGTCGCTGGACATTTACACTCAGCGCAACTATTTGCTAATCCCAATCTCAAGGTGGTTGACTACACCGCCGCCAATCTCGCCGAAGTTCCCAAACCATTTTACTACTTAGCTTGGCCCCGCTGGAATGCTCAAAGCAATCTCCCAGAATGCCCAGTTGTATACCAAGTAATCCGGCAAAATGTGCCCCTTTCCATCGTCAAACGTTGTGATTAAATTAGCGATAAATAGGACTAGTGTAAATCATTAAAAGTTTGTAGTTAGATCTTCAGACTACGAACCAAGTTCAAAACAATCTCCATTGCAACACAATGTTTGATTGATTCCCGCCTACCGAATTCATCCCTACTGCCCTAAGGAAAATTTTATCCATGTTGGCAAAGTCTTTTCCTGCTTTTGCATCCGTTTTCAAAACAGCTTACATAAAAGTTGCGGCTGTTCTAGCAACCCTGGCAATTATTGGTTTAGCAACAGTTGGCAATTACGGCATATCCTGGGATGAAAATGTGGAAGTGTCGATGGTAAAGTACAACTTTGAACTAATTACCCAAGACCAGCCGATTCCTGAAAATTACAAGTATTACGGAACAGTATTTAATATCTCCTCAGAAGTAGTCTTTCAAGTCCAAAATATCTTTCGTCAAGGCTTAAACTATAATCCCTTGAGTGACAAAGACATAACGAACGAGAGAGCAAAGAATCAAGCTCTTTATGACCGAATAAAAGTCAAACATCTACTGACTTTTCTAGTTTCTTTAATTACCTACGCTTCTGTAGCGGGAATAGTTTGGATTTTGTGTGGTGGAGAATATGCTTGGCTGGGTGCCGTTGTTGCCGCCCTCTTTCCGCGACTATGGGGTCATAGTTTCTTTAACCCCAAAGATATTCCCTTTGCCGCTTTATTTACCCTTTCAACTCTTTTAGGTGCTTATTTAGTCAATCATTATCTACAGGTAGACCAAGAATTTAGACTTAAATTTAACCGCACTCTTGTTTATTCAATTCTTTATGGAATTTTAGTCGGTTTAGTAACAGGAGTGAGAATTGGAGGATTCTTTTTACTCTTTTTTGTGGGAATTACTTATTTAATTTGCAAGCTGGGAAGCCGGACGATATTTCGAGATTTACGAAATATCTTAGTTTATGGCGGAGTAATGTTTGTCGCTTGGGCAGTAACTGTAGTTGCTGTTCATCCGGCATCTTGGAGTAACCCAACTGGTTGGTTTTTTGCAACGTTGGCGTATTTGTCTAAACACGACTGGGGAGAGACTGTTTTATTTGCAGGTGAGTCTATTTCAGCTAGAGCCTTACCCTGGTATTACTTACCCACTTGGTTAATCATTACCATTCCGCTGATTTTTCAAGTTGCTTTTGTTGTGGGATTAGTGCTGCTAGTGATTAAGTACAAGCAGTTTTCTAACTTGCAACGGGCTTGTGCAATCTTGGTGGCTCTACAAGTTGGCTTTTTACCCCTGTTAGCTATTGCTAGAAATTCAACCCTTTATGATGGGCTGCGGCAGTTTCTATTTATTTTGCCAGGAATAGCGGCGATCGCCGCCGCCGCGATCGCGTGGATTTACCAAAAGCTGAGCCGAAAAAGCTTCAAGATCGCCACCATTGCTTTTCTGATCGCGGTGTTGGCAGCGATCGCCATTGATATGGCAACCCTACATCCCTACGAATACGTCTACTTCAACCGGATATCTGGAGGTTTAGCCCACGCTCAAGGTCGCTACGAGACTGATTACTGGGGCTTGAGTTTGCGGGAAGGGATAGAGTGGATTAACAAAAATGCTCCGAGCAACTCTACCGTTGTTGTGGGAGGAGATGACGACTCTGCCTTGATTTTCTCAGACCCCAGCTTCACAATCATTTCTAAGTTCAATGTCACCCCCGCCACCCAAAAACCCTTCTATTACCTCGCCATGCCACGCTGGGACTTCCAAGAAGCATTTCCTGAGTGTGCCGTCTCGCATCAAGTCATCAAGCAAGATGTCCCCCTAACAATCGTTAAACACTGTAAATAGCGCCCTATCCTCTATTGAGGAGACGCTGTCAACGAGTCATAAATTCTCAATTCTTGAATATTCCAGCGGCGCAGAATAGCTTCAGCTTGACGGACTTCTGGGGCTGTACCATCAATCATCACAAAATATGCGCCCTGTCCAATGCGATCGCTGTAGACTGTAGCTTGTTCTTCCGGAACCCCGTAGCCGATTAAAGCCCCTAACAAACCGCCAGTTGTGGCTCCAATTACACCGCTTGTCACAGTAGTTGCCAGAGCTAATGCTGCCTCTCCCAGCAGTACCAAAGGGCCCACTCCAGGAATGAGAGCAGCAGTTCCCAAGCCAATTGCAAGACCAAGGGTTCCACCAACAGCACCGCCAGCTATTGCACCAGCATTTGTTCCTTCTTGGGCTTTATTTCCTACAGCATGTTTTTCTGTTAAGTGCTGTCCTTCGGAATCTTTTCTAATTACGGAAACTTGAGCCATCGGAAAACCGAAGTCTTTTAATTCTTGCATTGCCCCTTCTACATTTCGCGCCTCAGAGAAAATACCAAAAGCACGCTGTAAATTATTTAATGCCATAGCTAAACAACCTCTTTAAGAAATTAAATTTTTCGTATTTTTATATTTTTCTTTGTATACCTTGACATGGCTCCAAGAAGTTAGTCATCCACCATCAGAAGTCAACTGCCTCAAAAAAAATTGGGCTAATACTCTGTCAAAAGTGATAAGCCGGGTCAAGTTTCGGGCAAACTTAAAGTAAAAGCTCATGCCGTTAGCAGCTAGCTAGTACTGTTTCTTGATATGTTTGCTGTGCTCCTAGAGTCCTCTGCCCCCTAAGCCCCCCTTGTCATGCGCTATCTTTCCCTATTACTTTTATTGCCGCTTTCACTACCCCTGCTATCGCTACGGGTAACAGCCGGCGATGCCCCAACCTTGACGGCTCAAGCTCGTCCGTCTCAAGACTTTTTTCCTCAGGCACAGCGGTTGATGCAAGAGCAACTGAACTTAATCAACCGCATGGAAAAAGCCCTGGTAGGGGCTGACTTAAACCGACTAGAAGCGGTACGCGGACAGTTATTTCTCCACGTCGGGGCAGTTGAACGCTTTTTAACAAGTCAGTACCGCCTTCCGCAAGTGCTTTGTAACAATGATCCTAGCCGTCCGGCTCCATCTGTTGCCCTCACGGCATCCCAACAACAGGTATATTGCACGCTCAACGCTTCAACTCGGCAGCTAGCCCCCCTACTTACCGTTCTGGAAGGGCGTTTGCCAACACTGACCGATTTGGCGGCAGTTGAGCCAGAAGCACGAGCCTCCCGTAGACCCTTGGGGCAACGCTTCAACTTCCGGGGGCCAGCAACGCCTCGCTACGCTCCTGCGCCCGATTTGCCCCCAGCTGAACCCCCAGTCCTTGGCATTCCCGCCAAGACCCCAATTGCTAATTACCAGCCACCACTTCAGCCAGCCATTATCGCGCCTCAGCGAGCGATCGCCGTGCTCCAAGCGGCGCGGGAACGGTTGTTGTCAGCACAACGTGCTTTACCTCCATCATCTTTACCGTTACGTGACCCCAGCGGAAATGCCGAGGCAATCAGGCGTGGCAGCTACGGACTCTCGCCGCTAGCGCCACAGCAGTATGCCAAGTTCCTCAACCTCCCCAATACAGGGATAGCGCGGATATTGACTGCCGAAGCTTATCGACTCGACCCCAATCAATTGCGGAACCGACTGCAGCCGACGGTAGCAGAAGAGTTTCCTTTCGCCCCACTGCGACAGCCTACTAATGAGTTCACTCCTCGACTAACGCTGCAAATTGATCAGGGAAATTTGCAGCTTGCCTTACCAGAGCTAAACTACGGTTTTATTGCTGACTTGGGGGAAGTTTCCTTAGAAGATCTTGATGCCAGTTTGCAAAACATCCCCACCCTCTCAGCACCACAGCGACAATTTTTCCTCAACTACGTCCCACCAAACAAGCTAGAAGCCTTACAAGTAGACCGTCAGCGGTTTTTGACGGGCAAGGCAGGATTCGGCTTCGTCCCGCCCCTTAGCCCTCCCGTTTCCACCCAAACCCCAGTTGTTCTTAACCACACCTATTTGCTGCGCTTGGTGCAATTCCAGCTACCGGATGTCATTGTTACAGGGCAACCGATTAGCCGGGAACGACGCCGTTATGTGGATTTGATTTTGGAAACACCTAGCAGTGATGTGCTGGTTGCCGTTCAACCAGTCGATCGACGCATTGATGGCAGTTACACTGTCTTGTGGCGTGTGCTAAATCAATATCCCGATCCACAAATTGTTGATTTAGAAGCCTATGTGCAGCTGGAGTAATTAGTTTTGTTAGCGCCTCGCCATTCGTTGTGATGAGCTAATGGTGAAAAGTGCTAGCCCTCTGTTGTTAATTTCATCCTTCCTACTATGAAACACTTTAAAAAACTCTCCATCCTGTTTGCTACCAGTACCTTACTTTTCTTTTCTGCCCAAGCCTTAGCTGCTATTTTCAAAACGTCTCATCAACAGTCAGGTTTTTCGGCAGATAGTCGCCATTATCTCTATCTGGAAACAACCCGTGATCCAGTGAGCGAAGTGCCGCAGGCGTTTCTCCAGATTGTGAATTTACCGAGCAATTCTTGTGTTACTAACGGCTGCATCCGCACGGGAGTCGAACCGACTAGTCCAACAACGACAGCCGCTGCTAAGGAATTACTGGATCGAACCGCAACTTTACGTCAACGCTTGAATCTAAGAAATTTGAAGCAGGGAAGCAAATTACCTGTGCTCAAGCGTACTCGTGATGATCGCGGTGTTGAAACCTATACTTTCCGCTTGAATGATGCCGGACAAACACTGGACGTGCGGATGTTTCAAGAGCATATCCCCTCAGTAGTGTATGGGGGCGACGGCAATATCGATCGCGCGGCGTTGGGCTTGGAAGTTAATTACAACTATCGCAAGCGGACGTTGAGTTATTTGAACAATTACCGCGAGGGGATTATTCGCTACAACTTGCGGGAAGTGCGTCTATCTCCGAATAAGCAGAATGTGGTAATTGTGATGAATGTGATCAAACCAGCTTCCCTGGGAGCAATGCAGGCGACTTTTGTGCAAAGTTTCCCCCTTTGAAGCGTGAAGGGATAAGAGCGATCGCTTTTTAATTTATATCATCCTGAAAGTGAAAGGGGATCGTAATTCATCGGAGTACCTGGATCTCTATTCCTAAGTTCAAGTCTCCCCATACTCGGTCAGTAGTGAGTGCAGGTAGGTTCAAGGACTCTGCCAGTGCGAGACAAGCTCGATCTCCCAAAGATAAACCCTGTGGTTGGGTGGGCAGGTAAAGTTGGGCAACCCGTTCGGCATCAAGAGCAGTAAAAGGCAAGATTTGCAGTCCTATCGCCTCTAAATCTGCCTGCATTCCTTCTCTCTGAACTCCTCTGGAAATACTCTTCTGTAGTACTTCTGCCCAATTGATGCTGGACATCACAGATTGATTCAAAAGTGGCTCGACTACCTCACCTCCAGGTTCTCCTTGTAGCCAAGCTAAAAGAGCCGAAGCATCCAGCACATAAGACTGAGTGACTAAGAGCGCTTGGCTCATTCTGCGGTTTCCCGTTGAGCGGCTTCTCGGCGTTCGGCAATCAGTTCATCCGCTAAACTCACTTCTTTGGGAATCTGAGCAAAACGAGCACGCAGCCGCGCTAAGATGTTTTCTCGCTTTTCCAGTACCAGCCGTCCATCTTCAATACGAGCAATGAGAGTTGCACCGGGTTCTAAGTTTAGTCGGCGACGGAACTCCGCAGGAATTACTACTCGCCCCTGAGGACTAATACGCACTTCAGTTTGCTCTTGATGTTCAGTCATGAGAAGCCCTCAATGGGTTTCGATCAATTTTTGTGCCATTTTTAGATCAAATCTGGCACGAAATTGGAATATTGGCATTCTAAACTCAGGACTGTCACGTTCTAGCACAGATTTTTTTGTAAACGAATCTATTTAAATAGAGATGCGATCGCCTTTTTAGTTGGCACTAGCCGCCATCATGGGAGAGATTAGAAGCAAAGGCAAAGCATCGGGTGAATGAGCAAATGAGACGAGTGCGGTTCTGGGCATTGTTTTGCCTCGGCGTGTTTTTGTGGCTTGGGTTGTTCGGAATCAAACAGGCGTTCCCCTTACAAACGCCAACAGTAAACCCCCAGCCTTTATTGCAGTTAGCCCAGGCAAATGACAATTCGGGCTTCAAACCCTTTGATACGGTAACCAAAGACACTGAAAAGCTAGAAGGATTATTCACCCTTTATCGCCACAAAAAAACGGATAAAGTCTACCTAGAAATTAAGCCGGAACAGTTAGAGAAAAACTACCTCGGCACTGTCACCCTAGAATCGGGAATCGGGGAACGGGGAATTTATAGCGGATTGCCCCTATCGGATTTGCTGTTTTACTTCCGCAGAGTGAATGACAATTTGCACTTTGTCGTGCGGAACGTGAATTTCCGGGCAGAACCAGGAGATCCGCAAGTGCGATCACTCAATCGTTCCTTTAGCGATTCTGTTCTCTATTCCTTGCCAATTGCTAGCTTTCATCCCCAACGGAAAAGCCTGCTGATCGATTTAGGGGAATTGATGCTGACTGATTTGCCAGGACTAACACCCGCTTTGAGCCGATTACTAGACAGCGACTACCGACTCGATAGCAACAAGTCCTATTTCGGCACCACCAAAGCCTTTCCCTCCAATATCGAGGTGGAGTCAGTTTATGGCTTCTCTAGTCGCGATGGCAAGGGAGCAAACCTGCCCACGTTACCAGATAACCGCGCCCTCACACTGCGGGTTCGCTACAGTCTTTCCCAACTTCCAGAAAACAGCGGCTATCTTCCCCGTCTGGCAGATGAACGGGTTGGCTATTTCTTCACTGCCTATCAAGACCTATCGAATCAAAAGAACCGCGATGGCTTTGTTCGTTACATTCATCGCTGGCGTCTCGAAAAACAAGACCCCTCTGCCGCGTTGTCTCCTCCCAAAAAACCGATTGTGTTTTGGATTGAAAATGCCGTGCCGACTGAGTATCGGGAGGCGATTCGCGAAGGCATTTTGATGTGGAATCAAGCCTTTGAAGCGGCAGGATTTAAAGATGCGATTCAAGTACAGCAAATGCCAGATAATCCGGACTGGGACCCGGCGGATGTGCGCTACAACACGATTCGTTGGTTCAATTCTATTGATGGCTTTTTTGCCAGAGGGCCCTCACGGGTTAATCCCTTAACGGGGGAAATCCTGGATGCCGATATTATGGTGGATGCGGGTTTGGTGCGTTCCTTGCAGCAGGATTACCGCCTCTTGGTGGAACAAAACCAATCATCACAGAATTCGTTGGTTTCCGACTTGCTCGACTCAGGCAATCTTTGTGCGATCGCTATCGAGCCGCAATCTTCATCAAGCCAGCAGCCTTTCCTCTCACAACTGGCAGACAATCACGACCTTTGCTACGGCAGAGAGTTATCGCAACAGTTAGCAATGGGTCAGATGGAGTTATCACTGCTCCAGGATGCCCTGCCCAATGGTGAGGAAATGCGGAAATTTCTGCATCAATATTTGCGTTCCCTCATTGCTCATGAAGTGGGACATACCCTAGGATTGCGCCACAACTTTCGCGGCAGTCTGCTTTTGGAGCCAGAGGAGTTAAACAATGTCGCCCTTACCCAAACCAAGGGGCTTAGTAGTTCGGTAATGGACTATCTACCTGTAAATATGGCACCGAAGGGAACGCCCCAGGGCGAGTATTTTCCGAGCGTTGTCGGGGTTTATGATCAATGGGCGATTGAGTATGGTTATAAATCCAGTGATGCGGTGGTGCCGCAAGCCGAACGGCGATTTTTAGAAGCGATCGCCAAGCGTTCTGTTGAGCCAGCATTAACCTATGC
Source organism: Kastovskya adunca (assembly GCF_059505785.1). Lineage (NCBI taxonomy): Bacteria > Bacillati > Cyanobacteriota > Cyanophyceae > Coleofasciculales > Coleofasciculaceae > Kastovskya > Kastovskya adunca. The sequence goes on from NZ_JCACLG010000042.1 coordinate 32,892, forward strand.
TACGGACGAAGATGCCAACGATCTTGACCCCAGTGTCAACCGTTGGGATATGAGCGATGACGTTTTGGGCTATTCCCGCAGGCAGTTAGATAATGCGCGGACAATGTGGGCGCGTTTAGAGAAGCGTTACCCGCTTCAAGGTGAAAGTTACACCGAACTGAGTAAGCGATTTGATGCCTTGTTTTGGCACTATGTGAAAAATACGCGCTTGATCGCCAAATATGTGGGAGGGCAGTCGTTTTCTCGTAACTATGCTGGCACCTCAAAGAGATTGCCCTTTGAAGCCGTACCAGTGGCAAAGCAGCGTCAAGCCTTGGCGGTGTTGCAGGAGTATTTGTTTGCCGAAGATGCTTTTCAATTTTCGCCCCAGTTACTCAATAAGTTAGCTCCCTCACGGTGGAGAGATTGGGGAAATGAGATCCCTGTCACGCGTCTAGATTATCCGGTTCATGACAGTATTTTCTTTTTGCAAAGATCGGTGTTGAGAACGTTGCTTTCTAGCGATCGCTTAAGGCGTTTGCGCGATATCGAACTGAAAAGCGAACCGAATCAGGCACTAACCCTACCAGAATTGTTTGAAACTCTGGAGGAAAGTATCTGGACAGAAGTGGTGCAACCGAAAGACAAATCGTTGAATATTTCTAGCATCCGCCGCTCTTTACAACGGGACTATCTAGAGCAGTTGAGCAATATGGTGTTACGGAAATCTAACGTGCCAGAAGATGCCCGAACCTTGGCTTGGTATCGCTTACGAGAGTTGCAAGGCAGCATTGCAACCGCCCTGAGACGGCACGGAGGAGACATGGATACTTATACTAGGGCGCATTTAGAAGAAACACGCGATCGCATTAGCAAAAGTCTCTCTGCTCCCATTCAATCCCAGTGATTAGCACGGGGCGTCGAGCCTCTGTTCAAGGTCGCTTAGGGGCACACTGTCCCTACTTGCTCCCTCTTCTTCCTATCGTACCTTTAGACTTTTTTGCAGCTCTCAGTCTCTTAATATAAGGTTGATGATTCTCGCTAATTACGGCTCTGCTGTAGGCTTCGAGGGTTTGCTCCCAAGGAAAATGGGTAAGCCGGGTTCGCCAGGGAATGCTGGGAATTGGGGTGAGATTGAGTATCTCCCTGACCGCTAACCGGATAATCGTTTCGGCGGCGGCATTCGGATCGAAGGAATTACCTTGAAGATCCGCATCCCAAACCCCCACCCGCGTCACAAGGGTGCGAGTATTGAGCTTGATCAGCCACTGCACGCCCACGCGATGGGTGCGATTAATTCTGTCCTTGGCAGTCAAAGATAGCTCTACGATTGAGGGAGTGTAAGGCTTTCCCGCTCTCTGGGCTGCCTTGCGTTCTTTGGCGATCGCTATCCGAATCTCTGCCAAATTATCCAGCGTGATCAACAACTGATTGGGGGTGACGTTGTGAGAGATATACCAAGTATTTATCGCCCCTGGAGTATCTCGCTTTATCCGTTTTGCTTCTGATAATTCATCCCTAGAAAGAAGCCTTTCTTCTACAATTTGGAGCGATGGCTTTCGGAATTGACTGAGTAACTTTTCCACCCACCGGGCGACCCATTTCAACCATCTGAATAGTTCGAGCATTGAGTTTACAGCCGTCCTATTTGATTTGTGAAAAAACGCACCCTAGAGGACAAAAGAAAACTTTCCAAAAAGAAAAACATAGAGTTTTATAACCTATTTATGATTTACTAGACCTCTTGCACAAATCCAGGAAACCTCTGGCAAACCCACTCCTTGGGAAGATAGTTTTCCCGCTTTCAAGGCGGGATTAAGGGGGGGAATTCCAATTCCTGCCAGAAGTCTACTACAGGACATAGAAATAACAAGACTAAAGCCTCAAAATAGCGTTCAATACCAATTCTCTAAATACTCGCTACAAATACTTTTCTTACTCCCCCTTTTTTAAAGAGGGTTGGGGGGTTGTATGTATAGCCTCTTAAAAGGAAAATAGTATAAGTCATTACTACGAAGGAAAATTTCCTCGTATAGTACTTAATGTTGTTTAATTTGCCCATTAAGAGCTAAGAGGATGTCTGAGAATTCAAAAATGTCATGCTGGGAGCGACAGCGTAGTGAAGCATCTCGAACCACAAGGGAAAATTGGGATTCTTCGCTCCACTTCAGTTCCTTCGCTTCGCTCAGGACTCAGAATGACAAAATATACCCTCCACAAACTTTTCAGACATCCTCTAAACAAGATTAGCCAATTAGAAAGGAACAATCGGTAGCGGGGGTGGTGCTTCATCTAAGTCTAGAGAAACGAAATAGCGGCTGTAAACCACGCTCGATCGTCGCCAGGGAGGACGCCAATAGGAATCTTGAATCACGGCTTTACTGCCTTGCTCATGGGGCGACCATTGAAAAGAAATTAGTCCCAAATTGTTGTGACCAACAACTTCTTGTCCTTCTTGCACCCACTGATTTCGCCAGAGGAGGGAGACGGTATTTTCTAAACCGTTGAGCCACCCGGTTGAAGTTGTATTTTTTGACAATTTAGGTGCAATCGGTGTTCCTATCCAAGGGGCAACTACCGCTTTTTCATGCTTAATCCACTCAATGTGATACCGCCAATCTGGTAGCGATCGCTCATTTTTGACAACAGTCTCCCAAGCAATGTTCCAGTAACCTCTTGCCCCATGTAGTTGTCGCACAACTGGGCCTTCTTTTGGTACAGCAACATCAAGTTTCCGTACAGTTTCCTGTATCACCTGAATCTCCACCAGTTGCGGCGGATCTTTCCATCCCGCCCAATCCTGGGGAGGTTCTGGCGCAATTGATTTAGCTCTTGTGTGAATAAAATAAGTCTTGAATTCCGCATTTTTAAAAGCACTTGCTGTTAGTTGTGCCAGAACATGGGCTTTGAGATTGGGTTGATTAGGCGTAGGGTTTTCGCTTAAATCTTGAGGAGAAGATGTGTCGTGTAAACCCGTCTGCGTCGAGTTTTGAGTAGAAAAATCTTCACACTTGAATGACAAAAACTTGGTATCTAGTGCTAGTTTTGCAGGAGCGCTCAGGCACTTTGACCAATAGCTGAGACGAACCGCCGCCCCGTAGTGAATATCACCAGACAAAACGACTACTCGCTGCCGTTCTTTGAAAAACTCGGCTAACAGCCTAGAAAAGGCAGCTTCGTGAAAGTTCCAAGCGTCACCCACATCGCTACTAAAAACATTACCTTGACTCAATTCCCACTGTTGGACAATATCAATAATCCGTAAACTGACTAAATTAGTGGGTACAACGACAAGGGTAGCCTCGATATCATTTCTCACCCTGTCTGTCCGTTCCAGGGGTTTCTGCACTTGTTGAATGAAGGCTGTCGGACTCAGCAACATCGGCGGGGCTGTACCATCTTCCCCTTGGGGGTAGCCGCGCCAGGTGCGGGAGTCTAGCACGATGACTTCATGCTTATCGCTGCGGATGGTGTAGTGCCATTCCAAGGGGAGCGTCCCATCGGGGTAGTCTCGGTCTAGCACCAACACATTTTCATCCAGCTTCATCCGAGGATACCCAGTTTTAGGGTCAGCATCCGGCAATCCGATGCACTTGGCAATTTCTTCTGAAGCCGATTGATTTGTCCCGGCTGAGGCTGACCAAGTTGCCACCGCTTTGAGCAGCTTCTCCCCAGTTTTCCCCTGCTGAAACTGAGCGGGAGTGTTCCCCCATCCCTGAAACAGGCTATAGGCGAGCAAACCATTCTGCACTGCACGCCTACCCAAAAGTTTACCCAGCACGCTGACGCACCACCAGCGGTTTAGATACCAGTCATCACTAATGTCGTGGTCATCAAACACCATGTAGGTGGAAACATTTGCCAAGGCTCGCCGGACTTTCCATAAATTTTCAGTTAAGTCTTGAAGCACGCGGGTTTCTTTTGCCCACTGCTTGGGTTCCGCCTCTGGGGGGGGCTGGGGAAATTCCTCTTGCCAAAGTACGGGCGACCAAGCAAACAGGTAGATTGCACAGTATTCCCCTAGACTAAACAGGTGGCTTTTTGCCTGCTCTGGGGTATTGAGGAGCATGGCAGTGAAGCCGCCGTAATCTTTAGCGATGTTAGTGCGTTGTCCTGGCTTTAATTCCCTCGGCTTTTTGTACTCCTTGTCAGTGAAAGGCAGCTTTTCTTCCCAGCCCAGCAGAGTATCTCCAGCGTCGATTAATGTCCATAGAAAAGGGTCTGCTACTTCATCGCCGTAGATTTGATCGCCTGTGAGGAAAAGCTGATGCAGTCGAGAATTGGGCTGGGTGGCGTTATAGGCGATTAGGTCATCCAGAATTGGTAAGGCATCTTGCCCACCGCCATGCAACTTCCGACAGGAACCATGGGCTAGTCGCAGTTGATTTAGGTCGTCGGGGGGTAAAGCAAAGGTGGGGAGTTGATGATCAAAGTAGCTGATTGGGGCGGCGGGAATAGTGTCTGAGGTGATGGCGGCAATTAAATTGGCTTTGTGGCTGCCAAAACTGAGGTCATAGGCGTAGATTTGACCGGATTTCAGGGTTTGAGCGGGATTAATGGGTTGGGCGGTGACGGCGACTAGGTGGAGGTGCTGACCGAGGGGGACTGTGTCGTGGGAGCCTGTTAATAGTAATTGTGCAATGGTGGCACCCTGGGCGTCTGTGGCGTAAACGCTGAGGGTGACGGGGCTAGGGGATTTGAGGGCAACCCAAACTGTAACGGTGTCGGGTTCTGTTCGCCGCAGGATTGGCCCTGCCAGGATGAGTGGCAGAGAATTTAGGCGATCGCGCAAGGGTATCCATGACATAGAGCTTTTATCTGAAAATTTGACCACCACGCACCCGAACCTTCCGTATCGTAACCGATGCGATCGCCTTAGGTCGTCCCCCAACGCGGTGATCTTAGGGATCAACCTTTTCTCTCAGGAAGAATTCAGAAAGCTGGAGTTACATAAGATTTAAATAGAATCTAGTAACCCTAGCAAAGGAAAAAATTTTTGTGACCTATCTCGAAACAGCGGCTGAGTTTTACAGTGAAGTTGCCCAAACGCCACAAGTAGGCTTGTGCTGCGTTCAAAGTAGCCCTTTGCAACTCCCAGGGCTGAAAATTCCCTGCCAGATGCAAGAGATGAACTACGGCTGTGGAACTACCGTTCATCCCGCAGAATTAGTGGCGGAACCGACGGTGCTGTATGTCGGAGTTGGTGGCGGCTTAGAAGCCTTGCAATTTGCCTACTTCTCCCGCCGTCCGGGTGGGGTGATTGCCGTTGAGCCTGTCGCCGCCATGCAGGAAGCGGCGGCTCGTAATTTAACCCTGGCGGCAAAAGAAAATTCCTGGTTTGAGCCGAGTTTTGTTGAGATTCGGCAGGGGGATGCCTTTTCTCTCCCAGTTCCGGATCAGTCTGTAGATGTTGTGGCGCAGAATTGCCTCTTCAATATCTTTGAACCCGCTGATTTAACCAAAGCCCTGCAAGAAGCATTACGAGTATTGAAGCCTGGTGGACGCTTGCTAATGAGCGACCCTATTGCCACTCGTCCTATACCCGAACATTTGCGGCAAGATGAGCGATTGCGGGCGATGTGTCTATCTGGGGCATTGACTTACGAGGAGTACACTCAGCATCTAGTTGATGCAGGCTTTGGGCAAGTGGAAATTCGGGGGCGGCGTCCTTATCGCCTGCTGGATTGTCAGAGTTACGGGCTAGAAGCACCGCTACTGTTAGAAAGTCTCGATTCTGTATCCTTTAAGGTGCCAATTCCCGAAGATGGGGCGTGCATTTTCACAGGCAAAACGGCGATTTATACAGGTATGGAAGAAGTATTTGACGACTCAGCAGGACATGTGCTTCAGCGAGGAGTCCCAGCAGCAGTCTGTGATAAGACGGCGGCGAAGTTGGCAGTGCTAGGGGATATTTTGATTACAGATTCGACTTGGCACTATGACGGGGGCGGTTGTTGTTGATACCCTACACGCTTTTGAGAGGCTACACCTATAGCAATCCTAAATCAGTTGTAAAACCCTCTCCTTTTCCTCTCTCTTACTGAGATGTACGGGTTGTTTGATCCCCCTCGCATCCTCCTCGGAGATCCCCCTCCCGTCCCCCTTAAAAAGGGGGAAGCTAGATGTTGCTTCGCCCTCGGAGATCCCCCTCCCGTCCCCCTTAAAAAGGGGGAAGCTAGATGTTGCTT
>NZ_JCACLG010000043.1:0-38985 GCF_059505785.1 Kastovskya adunca
TCCCTCCTCCACTTTTGCCCTTCTCTCTTTTGTAAAAAACCTACACCTGTGAGGGGAGCGGGGGAGAGGAAGAGAACCAATAACCGAATTCACCCTTCATACTTCATCCTTCACCCCTGCCTTGTTCGTCCAGCTAGGTTAGCAACAACGGCTGCTAACTCCCTAGGATCGACAGGTTTGGGGACGTGGAGCTGAAAGCCTGCTAAAAGCGATTGGGTGCGGTCTTCGGCGCGAGCGTAAGCGGTTAATGCCACGGCGGGAATAGTTCCGCCTTGCTGGGCATCTAGCTCTCGGAGTTGGCGAATCAGGGTGTAGCCATCTTCTTCAGGCATCCCAATGTCACTCACCAAGACATCAGGCTGCAAGCGCGCTACAGTGGCTAAGGCTTGGCGCACAGTGGATACCGCAGTGACTTCTGCGCCATATTCTTCCAGGATGGTAGTGAGTAAAACCCGCGCATCTGCCTCATCGTCTACTACAAGCACTCGTAAGCCATTTAGGATGGGCGGACAATCAAAAAGCCTTTCTGGTTCTGCCGTTACTGCAATTAGCTCCGAGTCGCTAACTTCAGGAGAAACCATCATCAGCGGTAGTGTGACGGTAAAGCTTGCCCCCTGTCCCACGCCAGGGCTTTCGGCGTAGACGGTTCCGCCTTGCAATTCTACTAAGTGCCGCACGATCGCTAATCCTAATCCTAGTCCGCCATGCGATCGCGTTATTGTCCCATCCCCTTGACGAAAGCGCTCAAAGACATAGGGCAAAAAGTCCGCACTAATTCCTTTCCCCGTGTCACTAACTTTAATTTGGGCTTGGGAGTTTTGCCTTGTCAGTTGCACCTGAATGCGTCCTTGGTTCGGGGTGAACTTGACGGCATTGGAGAGCAGGTTCCAGACGATTTGTTGCAAGCGAGCTGCATCTCCTAAAACGGGTTCTAGGGACGTGTCTAATTGAGTTTCAATGCGAATGTTTTTAGCATCCGCCGCTGGGAGCACGGTATCAATGGCGGTCTCAATCACGGGCGCAAGTTCGCAAGCGCGGACATTCAGGCGCAGCTTGCCAGTAATAATCCGGGAAACATCCAAAACATCCTCAATTAGTTGTCCTAAGACTCTTGTATTGCGGTCTAGCGTCTCCAGAGCGCGAACGGTGGTGGCAGAGTCAAATCTACGGCTGCGGAGGAGATGAGTCCACCCTAGCAGCGAATTTAAAGGGGTACGCAGCTCATGGGAGAGCGTAGCCAAAAACTCATCCTTCATCCGGTTGGCGTGGGTTAATTCCTCCGCTTGCTGTTGCAGTTCTGCAACCAAACGAGCATGTTCTAAAGCCGCTGCAACTTGGTCGCTCACCACCTGCATGAGAGCCAGGTCATCGGCGTCAAACCTTTGGCGGTTACGGGAGCCAAAAGAGAGTGTACCAATCAGTTGACCGCGTGCGAGTAGGGGGAAGCAAGCATAGGCGTTGACTCCTAAAGAACGGATCAGATCTGTCGAGGGGTCGGTTGATGCCTGAATATCCTCGCCAATAAATGAGCGCTGCGCGATCGCTACAGTGCCGCATATCTCTTCCCCTAGCTCAATGACTTCAATTGGCGCGGCGATTTGATCGGGGATACCACCGCAGGCGTGCAACTGTAGCCTCTGGCTTTTTTTATCAAAGAGGTAATTTAAGTAAACTTCCAGTTGTAGATCAGCGGAGAGCTTTTTGAATAAGCCGTTGATAAACTCCTTCGGCTGCTCGTGCAGGAGCAAACTGCTGGCAGTTTCTGATAAAAGCTCTAGCCTTCGATTACTTTCTTGCAGGGCGGCTTCTGAGCACTTGTGCTCCGTGATGTCGCTATTAATCATCACGGCACCAATGATTTCGCCATTACACCAGATAGGAGCAGCGGCGCAGCGAATGACCAAATCGCGTCCTGACTTTACCTGCCGCACAAGGACTTCTCCCACCTCAGCCACGCCTTGGAGGGCATGGGTGAAAATTAGATCTTCAGAGGTTATTGGTTCTCCCGTTTCGTAGGCGCGGATTTGAACTTGTTCACCCAGCAGGGCAATATTACGCTTGAGCTGATCCGGACTATCAAAGCCGAGCAACCCCATAGCTCGGTCATTGCATTTCCAGATCCCTGTAGCATCACCGATTAATACGGCATCTGGCATACTCTGGATAATCGCTTCTAGTTGCGATCGCTCTGCCTCCAGTTGACTAATTAGTTGCAGCCGTTCTGCCTCAGCCTGCTTGCGTTCTGTGAGATCGAGACAAAAGGCAATAATTTCCTGTTGCTGGTCATACGGTTCTTGGAGCAGTGCCGCACCCAATAAAATCGGCACGCGAGTGCCATCTTTGCCAATGAATTCTTTTTCAAAAGGAGTGCAGACGCCTTTTATCTTCAGTTCCTCTATTCCCTGAACATCTAAGTGAGAAAACTCTAGTGGTGTGAGCTGATCCCAACGTAGTTGACCGTTGAGCAGATCTTCCCGTTCATACCCCAACATTTTAAATATGTAATCGTTGGCGTAATGAATGCCACCATTGAAGTCGCTAAAGACAACTCCAAAAATATTAGATTCAACCAGCCGTCGAAACCGCCATTCGCTTTCTTTGAGGGCTACTTCTGCTAAACGATGTTCGGTTACGTCCATATTGACGCCAATCATCCGCAGGGGCTTGCCCGTTTCGTCGTTAAAGACGCGCCCTTTAGCAGCAATCCAATGCAAACTGCTATCTGGATAGAGGATGCGGAACTCAATATCGAAGTTAGTACCTTCTAGAGCCGCCTGTTGAACTTTTTGTTCTGCCTGAAGGCGGTCATCTGGATGGAGAGTTTGCACCCAGTTTTCATATTTACCGCCAAAATTTCCAGGGTCAAGTCCGTATAAGGCTTCCAGTTCTTCAGTCCAGGTGACTTCGTTTGTTTGAATATTCCACTCATAGGTGCCAATTTTCCCGGCTTTTTGCGCCAATTCCAGCCGTTATTGGCTTTTTTGTAGAGCGACTTCAGCTTGTTTGCGTAAACGCAGCTCACTTTTCGCCTCGCTAATGTCCCGCTGAGTGCCCCAGACGCGGACTAAAAAGCCATCTTCAACAATGCCAACAAGATTATTTAAGAAGTCCTTAGCGTTACCGTACCTATCTACTTCACTGGATTCGGCATCCACCAGTCGGTAGCCAGAGCGGATAAAGTTTTGTAAGTACTCTATATTGTGCGGATCGGACTTAACTAAAAATGTGTCGAGCCTTGCTCCAATAATTTCTTCGGCATGATCAAATCCATACATCTGTGCCATGACATCGTTACATTCTGCCAGGTAGACGTACTGGTAAAAATGCCGAATTTGCTCATCTTCCGGAACTTCAATAGAGAGGGGCGGCTCCAGTTCAAAACGCCAGATTCCTTCAGAACTTTGCTTGACAAATGCCCGATAGCGTTCTTCACTCTGGCGGAGGGCAACTTCGTCTTGCCTGCGTTCGGTGACATCCGTTAGCATGGCGATCGCCCCAGAAAATTCCCCCTGTTCATTGATTGGGTTGGTCGAAACAATTGCCCAGAGTTCTGAGCCATCTTTGCGGCGGTAGCAGAAGTCAAACTGTTCTTTCAACCCTTGTTTGCGTTGTTCTCTACTGCGCTTGGCTTCTTCTTGCGCCTCTGGCTCCATAAAGTCGAACAACGAGCGACCGAGCATTTCTTGGATGCTATAACCCAGCATTTGAGCAAGCCGCTGGTTGACGTACTCTGTCCGTCCGTCGGCATCGATTACCCAAATCCCTTCGTAAGCTGTCTCAATAATTTGGCGATAGCGTTCCTCGCTGGCACTTAAGTTTAATAAACTCACTTCAAGCCGCTGCTTGGTTGCGTGTAGCGAGGCAACAATTAGACTGAGTAATCCGCCTTCTAGGAGAAATAAGACCAGCCGTAAATTTTGCCCAGGATTGTTGCTGAAAAGCGAGTAAAGGGGAGATAAAAAGAAGTAGTTGCTTAAAAGTGCCGCCAACACGGTAGCGAAGATCCCCGACTCTCTGCCACCGTACCAAGCACTGACCATAACGGCAGCAAAAAAGAGCAAAAAAGGACTTTCAATGGGAATGAAGGAATCGAGCAGTAGCTTCAGGAAAAAGGCGATCGCTACAGTCAATCCGGCAATTCCATACCGCCGCATTCTCAGGGAGATTCTTCTCAATATCCGTTCTCCTTTGGCTCAGTTGATGGCATCACCTGAGAAAGGATGAAGCCAGAAGTCAGAAGGATGAAAGAATTATTCATAACAATTTTGTTGGAGATTTGAACACCTACCAACTGAGACAAATTGCAGGGAGCATCAAATCTAGGAAGCGTTCATCCTTATAATTTATCCTTTACCTTTCAGATTTCAGAGCGTTGGAGTAAAAATACCATCACGCTTTCTATTGTTCCTCAAAATTTTAGATAGTTGTTTCCGACTCAAGCTGAGGCAAGGATGGGCGATCACGCCTCCCAACTACCTATCAACTCTCCTAAAATTATCGGGTGAGCAAACGTTAGAGGAATCAATGGCTCGTATTCCTAAATTGACTTTTGACCGAGGCACCCTACTTTTGCATCCGCCTCCTAAGGGAAGAACTTGGGTGGATTATGCAACGTGGGATGACCGTGTGGAAAAGTTCCGCATCCCTGCTCTTCACTACCGCTCTTTGGTGGAATCCTTGCAAGCTGAGGGGACAAACTTTGTTGATGACGCCAAGGAATTTGTCCCTCTAGAACTGGTTTCTAGCGTTGAGATGGAACCCTATCCCCATCAAAGTGAGGCACTGCTGCATTGGAAGCAGGCAGGACGCCGGGGGGTGGTGGTGTTGCCTACCGCAGCGGGGAAGACTTATTTGGCGCAACTGGCGATGCAATCCACGCCTCGCAGTACCTTGGTTGTGGTGCCGACGCTGGATTTGATGCACCAGTGGTACGCCCAGCTAGATGCGGCATTTCCGGAGGTGGAGGTGGGGTTATTGGGTGGGGGTTCTCGCGATCGCACACCGATTCTCATTGCTACCTACGATAGTGCTGCCATTCATGCAGAATCTCTGGGAAGTTTGTATGGATTGCTGATTTTTGACGAGTGTCACCACTTACCTACGGATTTTTATAAAGCGATCGCGGAATATGCGATCGCTCCCTATCGCTTAGGATTAACAGCGACACCAGAACGCTCCGATGGGCGTCATTCAGAGCTAAATGCCCTGATTGGCACTGAAGTGTACCGCAAAACCCCAGAGGAGTTGGCGGGGAAAGCGCTGGCAGAACACAAGGTTATACAAATTAAGGTAAATCTCTCATCGTCAGAACGCGATCGCTACAATCACCTAATCAAAACCCGCAACGATTTTTTAAGACAATCCCATATTTCCCTCGGTAGTCTCAAAGGTTGGCAGCAGTTCGTCATGGTAAGTGCTAAAAGTCCTGCCGGACGCCGCGCCATGCTTGCTCACCGGGAAGCTAAGGAAATCGCCTCCGGAACGGAGGGAAAGCTGCGCATACTCGCTGACTTACTTGCCCAGCACCCGAGCGAAAATCTCCTCATCTTCACCAACGACAACGCCACCGTCTATCGTCTCTCCCAAGAGTTTCTGATCCCAGCGATTACCCATCAAACTCCGGTCAAAGAGCGTCACGAAATCCTGACGCGCTTCCGAGAAGGCGAGTACAAAACCCTTGCCGCCTCCCACGTTTTGAATGAAGGTGTTGATGTCCCTGAAGCCCGTGTGGCGATTATTCTCAGCGGTACAGCCTCTGAGCGCGAGTACATTCAGCGACTGGGTAGGGTATTGCGAAAAGGCTCTGGTGAGGGAAAATTTGCGTTGCTTTATGAAGTTGTCACAGAAGACACCAGTGAAGAACGTACCTCCCAGCGTCGTAGGGGTGGCAGGAAGGAACCCCAAAAAGACCAAGAACGCCCAGAAGTAAAACCTCCCAAGCTGAAGCCTCGGCAGTTAGAAATTTTACCGTCTCCCTCAACCTACGAGGTGCAGCCTAGGGCTACACCTAAAGCGGCAGAGTCTCAACCGGATGAGGAATACTTATTTTAGGTAGCGATCGCGTCAAATTTGTCGAGTTGGAGCTACTCTTTTCCTTTTAACTTTTTCACCACTTTCTTAACCGCCAAAGCGGGACGTGCTAGGTAAGGACGATCCCACGCATACGCCCAAAAATCTGTCTCCAGTTTTGTCTTGATTGAGAAATGTCTCTGGCGAGTAGGAATAACGCGATATTTCATCCCTTCGTACTCCCCATAGTCGATCTCGCTAGGCACTTTTGCGTAGAGACTGCCACTTTGATACTGACTCGGCAAATAATGCGCTGTTAACGATTTCCTAGAGTATTGGGGATTAATGGTAGGTAAAGCACCGTGAATCGTGCGCGAGTTCCAAAACAAGACATCTCCCTTTTGCAACGCTGGCGCATAAATCTCGTCTTGGTGAGCGTCCGTATACTCTTTTAGCTTTCTTTCGTAGGTTGCCTTAGACGATTTTTCGTCCTCGTTTAAGTGAACCGTGACGTGATTGGATTTGGGCAAAACAAAGAATCTACCCGCCTCTTCATGGATGTCTTCTAGAGCAAACCACCCCGCCATCATATGACCATTGGGCATGGAATCGAGATAGTACCAGTCTTGATGAGCAGGTGTCGCTGTGTTCTGATCGAACAGCATCGACTGCATCAAGTTATGGTTAGGACTTTCTGTTAGTTGCGTGAGGGCGGCTCTAACTTCCGGTAAGCAAAATATCTTTTTTGATATTTCAGAAAACTCTGGATATTTTTCCAGATCGTGAATATTCAAAAACGAACCTTGGCAATATCCAGACTCCGAAATTTTATTCTTTTCCCAACGCGTACTTGACTGTCTAAAAAAGTAGTTGTCAGAGGGCAGAATTTCTGCCTGGTAACGCTCCATTAACTGGTCAATCAGCGTGTCAGGGATGAGCTTACGGAAAATATAATATCCGTTAGCGTCATAATACTTCTGGGGAGTCTGTAGGGTTTGCATAGTTCATCCTTGGTATTTAGTTGTTGCTCGAAAACAAAATTTTAGGGCTTTGAATTTGAGACGATCAGGCACTAAAAATACAACAGGGCTTCTAACAGACGCTGGGGGATTCCAATCTTTCCACTTTCTCCATTAATCCAATCAGCTAAATCAAAGTATCTTCGACAAACTCGATAAAGCGTTATGCCATCCAAAACATGAGAATGTTTCTGCCACTCTCTTATCCAAACTGCTGATTTAAGTTCAGGATAATAGTTAGCTGTAAAACAAACTTTATGAGAAAGATCTAACCGATCGAACTCTACTATATATTGGTCTCCCCACAATCCTTTACCTCCTTGCGGAGGATTATCACAAAATTTAAATAACAAATTATCGCTTTGCCAGTTTATGCGGTTTGTCCGTCGAGTCCACTTTTCTCTCGCTTCCGCTTCGCTGGAATAATGTAGAAAATGAATCTCAATATCTCCTCCCAACACTCCGATTGGAGATAAAGACCATGTTCCCTTCTGCCTTTGCTCATTAACAAACTCATAACGCGAGGTGTCTGTAAACGTTAGCGGCGACTTCATATAAGTTTGAAAATCTGCCAAAAATCGTAAGTAGCAAGGCGCAAATATAGATAAGCCGACAAATGGTGTTGCATAGGGAAGCCCTAGTTCTTGGTAAACTAAAGCGGCCCAGCAGTTATTAGAAACGATCGTAAAATTTTTGTTTCTTACGCGATTTCTAAATAACCTTTCACGTAAGTCTTGCCGCCAGAATCCGACCCGTTTCTTATAAGATGAAAGCGATTTTACGACCATCACCGCGAATGTTGTTGAGAAGAATGCAATCCGAACCTACAAGACTCCTACCAACTTTGAGAATACTTCATCCCCAAGACCTTCTGGAGTTTACGAGTAACTTTTTTGAGCAACCTTGGCTGATAGTCATAGTAGGTATTTTCTGTGAAGTTATCGGCTTGGCGATCGCGAATTACAAACTTGGGATGTTTTAAGGGGAAGTCCATTGCTTCTACTTTTAGGTTGTTGTACTGACTTCTTTCTTCTTTAGTGTGGGTGGCGTCCGTTAAACTATAGCCAATATAAGAAATCAAGTTTTCATTGGGAATAATCGTTAATCCCCGTTGCAGCCAACAAGCGAATGCCCACTGAAAATCCCAAGCATCATGCCCGTTCACCGTAAAATCAAAGGTGTGGCTCCAAACTTTCACCGCACGAGGCTCGCCCAGAATATCTGTTAAGAAATTTCCTTGCTTAATTTCGGGCCAAAGCTTCATTTCATAATCAAAATACTTCCAAGCTCGTCTCCAGCTCGCCCATCCCCAAGAATTGGTATAGCGAGAAAAGTAGTAGCTATCAGCCGTTCGTTTCCGTCCAAACTGCACATTTAAACCCGTTATCGACATAATTCGTTCGTCATGTCGATAGTACTCCAGTAAATCTTCGCAGAAACGGAAAAAGGTTGGGTCAGGGACGCAATCATCTTCCAAAATGATCGCTTCTTCAACCGTATCAAATACCCAATCAAAGCCGCTAGAAGGGCGGCGTCCGCAACCTAAGTTGACATCAGAATAGTTTTTTAGAACTTCGCAGTCCCAATCTACCTGTTCAATAATCGCCCGTGCTGCTGCACATTTTTCGGCTTCTCCTGGCTTGTCTTCCCGAGGCCCATCAGCAATGACCAGTAGCTTCGGAGGTTTGGCTTGGCGAATTGCCTCAAATACCTTCTCGGTTGTATGGGGGCGATTAAAGATAACGAAAGCAACGGGGGTTTTCAACTGCCAATCAGCCATAGGAAACCATCTAACTTAGGGTAAAAATCAGTCTAGCTTACACTAGCCAACTTCAGGAGACTGGATAACGACTCCAATTTAACCAAAATATCTTCACCAGCCAAGTGAGGATCGATGCCTTCTGGAGGATTTTGTCCCTCACCAATTAAGTAGTAGTAATTCAAACCCAGCAAGTCACTCATGGCGTAGTAGCATACGTTCACATACTTGGGTGAAAAGAACTCAACTACCGTTGTCCCCGGTTGGCAAAAAACCAGATTAGTCAACCCAGCACCATGAGGAGCAACGACAACTTTTGCAGAAGCAAAAAGTAAGGCTTGTTCAGCTATCGATAGAGTTTCTAATGCTACAGCCTGAAATCCCAACTTGTCTAAACAATTAAATACCTCAGGCTCATTAATAATTCGGCGGTAACTTGCCTTACCTCGACTGATATAAATCCGTTCTGGTGTAGCTGATTTTTGAGACTCTTGACTATACAAAAAGTTCTTTCTCAAAAAATCACAAACCCATTGCGGTACATTCCCTGGCAAACTTGGTAAAGACGGAACAAGCAACTGGTCGGCTTTTACATGATGCTCTTTGCAACTTTCTATGACTTTATTTTTGTAAATCCCTAAAGTAGCTAAGGTTTCTTTTTGAAAAGGAGAGTTATAACCATTAACAATAAATTTATCAATCCTGTCTACTGGTAGTCCGCTGAGGCGTAAAAGTTCAATTTTTGGAAGTACGTCAGTCATCCAGTGGAAGTATATGTTAGCCTTTGCCGAAGAAAGAGCCGCCACAGTTCCTGGAACGTAATGCACAGGCGGTAACTTCCACTGCGTAAAAATGGAGTGATTGTATCCAGTTCTACCAAACTCTAAAGACACGTCGGAGAGAACGCGATCGTTTGTTGCGACAATAGCACTACTATCAACAACGTTGCCCCGATTTACCCAAGCCCGTCCTTTGGGAACCATTACCACGAAAGAAGCTGGTAACTGACGTTGATATTCGAGGCGGAATTTCCAGTGAACTGTTTCCTCTAGGGTTCCCGGTTTACCCCGATGAATGGGTTCACTAGGATAAATTTGTTTATAGGTTCCCTGAAGCTGATTTTGTCCAGCTTTATCTTTGGCTACCCAATCTGCTGTTGAAGGATAAAAACCTTTGGGAGGACCAATGACTTCCGAAGAAACAGGTAAACTGCGAAGCGGTACGATCAACAAGCTTTGAATTGATCTGGCTGATTCTTTAACAAAACGCCAATACGGTCTGAGTAATGACTTGAATTTCTTCTTCATTGCCTATAGGTAAACGCTAGACTTCAAGTTATAGCAATCTCAAATTAACAGAATTACTTTTAGGTATTTTTAAACCAACCTAAAAGAAAAAGTGCTTTTGTTTGTTTAAAAAATATTTTTCTAGTCGGTGGATAGAAGGCTCCGATAGCATAAGCCGAAACCATTTGAGCAATAACAGTAGCAACGGCTGCTCCAATGCCGCCATAGATCGGTATAAAGAAGTAGTTGAGTATGACATTAACGAGCGCTCCTGTTGTAGTTGTTACTGCTGAGAACTTCATCAAACCTTCTGTTGTTAACCACACCTCTCTAGCTACTCCTAGTGTGGCAAATAAACCCATCCAAACATGAACAGTCAAGATTGAACTTGCCTCAGCGTAATCCTGCCCATAAATCAGGGTCACGATATAAGGAGAAAGAAAGGTCATTGGGATGGCTACAGCGTAAGCCAACAAGCACATCAAATTAAAGAGCTTTTGAATCCGACTGTAATAGGTTTCCTCATTAATGTCTTTGGCTTGAACAATTGAAGGAAAAACTGAATTAACAACTGCCATCGGCACAAAAAACCATAGCTCAGATATTTTAACGGCGGCGGAGTAAATTCCTACTGACTCAACACTTTGCATTTGCCCTAACATAATCTGGTCAATACGCATGTAAATCATGATGACGATGCCAGATAAAATTAGAGGCCAGCTATCTTTAATTAAAGTCTTGGCTCTTTGAACATTAATATCCCAGGCTTTGAGAAAATTCCCTTGCCAGCGATAGACAATTACTAGCCCCAAAGCCGCGATCGCTTGTTCTGCTGCCATTGCCCCTGCAAAAGCGACTAGTGGTGCTTTCGTTACGATTAAGAAGACTTTTACGCCACTAAGAAGAACGTAGGCGGCATTCCTTGCCCAAACTGAATATTTTGCCTGAACCTGAGACTGAAACCAAAAATCAATGATTTCAAAAGATTGGCAAATTGTCCCAACCGCAACAATTCCTACTAACCAGCGCATTAAATTGTCATCAGGACTGAGTAAATAAGTCCCTCCTACGATTAGGAAAAACATTAATGTACTGCTCGTTATTCTCAAAGCAAAAGCCGTGCCCAGGGTTTCATCTCTAAGAAACTTGTTACGAGCGAGATCCCGCACAATAATACTATCTAGTCCCAACTTAGCTAATGGACTTAACAGCCCCACGATTGCTGTTGCATAGTTGAAAAGTCCAAAACTTTCCGGCCCTAAATAACGAGCTACCCAAACTCCAACGAGCAGCCCTAAACCCATCTGCCAAATTTTTTCGCTGAACAGCCAAGCGGTATTACCAATAATTTGCCGTAGATTTGGACTAAGTTTTTGACTGGCGGCTGCGAGCTTATTTAGCATTAAAGTTCATGGGTAATTTCGATTAATTTTTGGCAACTAAAGTAAATCTCAAACAAGCGGGACAGGCAGTTTTAGGTGAAAACTCCTTTACTAAACAAATAACTAGTAGTTTTGAGTAGATGTCCAATTATATTGAGCAGGGGCAGCTTCTCTCTTGGGTTTAGAGGTTTTCTCTATCGTATCTAAGCTTAATCGAGTCGTCATTACTACATAAAAAAACCAAATACTAGTGACGCCCAAAAGTCCAGTTTCTGTAAAGTTCGTTAATAAAATGTACGTTGACAGGAGTAGAGGTAATCCTGCTTCAGGCAGGCGGTTACGGCTGAGATACACTACTGATTTGGCAATATTATTAAGAAACGAGCAAGCATATAAAGATAATCCTAACCAGCCCAAATCAACAGCTACATCTAAAAAACCATTGTGAGAATGACCCGGTCGAAACTGACTAGCAGCGACAATGATGTCGCCCCCAGGATTATCCGCTCCTCGCCAAGGTTGCCAGAAGCCAGCAAGACCATATCCAAGTATGGGCTGTTGGTTAATTTTGTTGATGATTATGGGCCAGAAGTCTGTTCTTCCGGTGATCGTCATATCTTTATTGAGAGTATCTACTACAATAAATTCTAGGTTTTCGGTTACTAAGATTGTTAAGCACACGCTTAAAATCATGAAAAGAATCACAGAAACAAAAGCCCATTGAACTTTTAATTTTTTGACAAACCCAAAATAAACCCAAAGACTGAGTAGAGCAACCACTAAAACTTTACTAGCTCCACTCCCTCCCTCTTGCAAAGCAAACAGAGACAAAAGAACAAAAACCAAGGATAAATAGCGCTGTTTAGGTGAGTAAAAGGCATGCATTAACCACAAAACAGCCGTTTGAGCCATGATGAAAGAAAATTGATTTTTATGCCCTAATATTCCTTGCCAACCTAATGGTCCTACTCCAACTGAAGGCACAAAAAATCCATAATATATACAAATAATTACAATAATTATGTTTACCCACCGCCAAAAAGAAAAAATTTCTCTCCAGGAGTACTGTTTTCCTAAATAAATAGCAATTAGAGTAGTTTCTAGATAAACAAAGGTAGTTTTTAAAGTTACAGTAGCTGAGTTGCTCCAGGAAAATGACAAGCTAAAAAGTAGAATAAATGCACAAAAAAAAGGAGCTGTCCTCAGCAAGACAGCTAAAACATGAATAAAGTCTTTTAGGGTATAACGAAGTCTTGAAAACAAAAGAAAAAGGCAGAGAGAGTAAATACCAAGTTGCCCTGCTATTGTAGGTAGTGTTGTTCCCTGTAAGCTCAAGACCAAAGGATGCAACTTATCAAAAGGGTTAATTGTCGCACCTGTGGCTCCCGCAATGCTAATTAAGAAGATTCCTAAACAAATCTTTTCTAAGTTAGCGGCTAATGTTTTATCTGTACCTGTGTAGTGAAAAGCTACAAAAGTATAAATTAATCCTATAAGTAGGATAAAGATAAGAATTAAAGGATTATTGAGAATTAATTCTTTCATCGTAAGGCTTTCGTTTTAGTGGGATTTGAGCAATTTCGGAATCAGCTTAGACTTTTGCTACAACCTGAGTGAATTCATCTTAAAGCGGGGCGAAATTAGATAGGGTTGTCAGATTGAGGTGAACTGAGCAACTGGCTCTAAATTCCCTAAAGTCATATTCAGCCTTATTGTTCCCTAAATTAGTCTCTAAGTTAACAATGCTTCACTAAGATTTGGAAGAACATCAATGCTAACTCTCTTTGCTCAATCTGGGGTAAAGTTTTGATTTTTGTTAGCGATATCCTCGCAACTGGTTAAATATCCGAGACAGACAAAATAGAATAAGCGACACCTAAGAAAGTTTTGACGTTTTTGACTGAATAGGAATAGCCGTTGGACAATCTGCACGGGATTGAGCAACGGACGACTGAGGAACTTTATTTAGTGCGATCGCGTCTTACGATCTCTTGGGAGGTTTTGCTAAGATGTTCTGACTGCTGTCGCCAGTGATTTTTAAGAGTGGCTGCTGCCTTGAACGGCTTTTCTACAGTGGTTTTCGACTAAATGAAATGCTGACTTACCTATTTAGCGGTAGTGAGCTGAACGCTCAAGGAAAGTTTAGCGGCTTAGAGAACCAACAGGATGATCATCCAGCTAAACTTACAAAAAAGGTTCTTTACCTCAGGCTCCAAAGCGAAACTCTCCTATCAAAATAAAACACAGCTTATTATGCAAAGAAGGGTTTATGCAGGCAGGTTTTTCTAGAGCGATGACTCGACCCGTTACTGGTCTGACTTTGCTAGTTTTTGTTGCCGTGTCTTTGCCGACTCCTGCCTTGGCGCAGTTGCCAACACTGGAGAATGCGTCTCCCGTGTCAGACACTAGCCGTTCTGGGCAACTAGAAACCGATTATATTTTAGGCGGAGGCGATCGCGTCTTTATCGATATCTTCCAAGTGCCCCAGTACAGCGGCGAGTATCAAATTCCCATTGATGGGGTACTCTACCTGCCACTGATTGGAGCAATTAGGGTCGGGGGAAGTACCCTAAACCAAGCAACCAATGCCATTTCCTCCGCCTATGGAGCTTTCCTCAAGCGCCCAATTACTACCGTCAGGTTACTCTCTCCTCGCCCTCTGAACGTGTTTGTTTCAGGAGAGGTAACTAGCCCTGGTTCCTTTACCCTCAGCTTAATCGGTGGAGCTGGGGATGATCCAGGCGTCCAGTATCCGACACTAACCCAGGCAATTACCCAAGCTGGGGGCGTCACCCTTGCTGCCGACATTAGCCAAATCCAATTAAGAAGACGCCTGCCAGGGAATGTGCCAGAACAAGTGGTTACGGTCAATCTTCAGGAATTGCTCCAGAGCGGGGCTCAAGCTCAGTCCTTAACCCTGCGTGATGGAGATACCATCTTTATTCCCAGCGCAACGACCGTTAGCTTACCAGAAACCCGCCAACTAGCGACGGTTGGTTTTGCCTCGGATATCAGTAAACCCCGGACTGTGGCGGTAGTTGGTGAAGTCAATCGTCCGGGTTCCTATATCGTTCTCGGTGTTGCCACCCAAGATAATGCCCAAACCGGAATCGCTGGAGGTTTACCTACTGTCACCTCAGCGATTCAGCAGGCAGAAGGAATTAAGCCTTTAGCAGATATTCGCCGCATCCAGTTACGACGACTCACAAAAACGGGTGGAGAACAACTGATTGATGTCAACCTCTGGGAACTATTACAGACGGGCGACATTAGTCAAGACGCTATTCTACAAGATGGTGACACGATCATTGTTCCCAAATCATCAGACATCCTACCCGCTGAAGCAACGGAACTGGCGTCCGCTCGGTTTTCCCCAACCACGATTGGGGTGAGCGTGATTGGCGAAGTGGAAAACCCGGGGATTGTGCAGCTTCCCCCGAATACTCCCTTGAATCAAGCTCTGCTGACGGCGGGGGGGTTTGACAATCCTCGCGCCCGCCGCCAAGCGGTAGATTTGGTGCGCCTTAATCCCGATGGCACGGTTTCTAAGCGCCAAATACCTGTTAACCTTGCTCAAGGAATCAACGACGAAAATAACCCAATCCTCCGTAATAACGACATAATTGTAGTCAGTCGATCCCGCACTACTGGCTTTTTAGATACATTAAATGCAGTATTTAGTCCCGCTTCTGCGGCGCTGGCGTTTTTATCGATTCCCAATCGCATTGCAGGAATTCTTGATTTATTGGGAATCATAAATCTAGACAACGACGATGATGAATAAGGGCAGGCTTTTTCTGGAGTAAGTTGAAAAAGTATGGATAGCGAACACGAGTACCAGATGTTTTCGCCAAGACAGAGCGGAAAGCCATCTTCCCCGATACCCCCCACCCAGCCAGAAGAGGGTGACGGACAGACTATAGATTTGGCTTGGCTGGGGTCAGTCATCCGCCGTCGAGCGCCCGTGATGCTGCTAGCTACCCTGACTTTGGGGGTAATTTCTGGCAGCTTACTGGTCTGGAACTCGCGTCGGACGCCTACATCCTACGAAGGGGCTTTTAAAGTTTTGGTAGAACCTGTAACTGCAGAAGGTCGCTTGGCAAAGCTATCTTTGCTGGCACAAACGGGGAACAATACAGGGGCAGGGGAAATTTCTCGGCTGGGAATTGACAGTTCAGACTTAGTTGATTATGAAACGCAAATTCGGGTACTCACCAGCCCGAAGTTGATGGCACCAGTCATCAAAGATTTGCAGGCTCAGTATCCAGAAATTAGCTACAACTCCATGATGGAGCAGCTAGTAATTAGCCGCGTCAGTTATGAAAAAGATGGGAAGCAGCAAGGGACTAAAATTTTAGAGATTCGCTACCGAGACAAAGATCCTGAAAAAGTTGACTTTGTTCTTGATAGATTAGCAAATATTTATCTTCAATACAGCTTACAGGAGCGTTTAACGAGCCTGCGCCAGGGAATTGAGTTCATTGACGACCAACTGCCGGAGTTGCAACAGCGGGTGGATGTCCTGCAAGGACAACTACAAACACTACGCCAACAGTATAGTCTCACAGTTCCGGAATTAACCGGGAAATACCTGGACGAACGGGCGGGCTATCTGGAGTCCCAACGGGTTGATATCCAAGCGGATTTGGCAGAGAGGCGGGCGGTCTACGCCAGCTTACAAGACCAGATGCAACAAGGAAATCCGACTTCAGTCTTGGCGAGGGAGTCAGGAATTCTGGAAGCGAAGACTTATGACGAGTTAATCAGACAGCTCCAGAAGATAGATACTGAAATCGCGCTGCAGTCGTCTCTGTTTTTAGAAAGTAGTCCTCCCATCCAAGATTTACGGGAAAAACAGCAAAATTTAAACAATTTACTGACTCAAGAAGCGGACAAGGTTCTCCGTTCTGTGGCGGCTAGGATTGCGGAGTTAGAGCAACGCGATCGCTTCTTGGCTGAAGCCGAACGTGAGATTAATCAACGTATCAACACCTTCCCCACAGTTTTGCGCCGCTATACCGATTTAGAACGAGATTTAGTCGTTGCAACAGACAGTCTCAAGCTATTTTTAGAAAAACGAGAAGCTTTAAAGTTAGACGCTTCCCAGCGAGAAATTCCTTGGGAACTAATTGCACCACCAGAACTCCCGCGTAATAAGCAAGGGGAATTAATTCCAGCGTCTTCAAAACAAACCAAGCGCCAATTAGCCGTCGCTGCTATTTTGAGTATGCTCTTGGGGATTGGCATTGGTTTTGTAATCGAGATTCTGCACACGGTATTCCATACGCCAGAGGAAATCAGCGCTGCGGCTCGATTGCGGCTTCTGGGGGTGATTCCGTTTGCCAAGAAACTGAAGAAACTAGAAGGCAACTCCAAAAAACGGACAGCGGAATTGGCAGTACAGGGCAACCCTTATAGCCTGGCTAGTAGCGGTACGTCTTACGAGCAAGCGGCTTTCTTAGAATCGTTCCGCTCGCTTTATACCAATATCCGCTTACTGAGTGCCAACAAACCTATTCACTCTCTGGTTGTCGGTTCAGCGATGTCTACGGACGGGAAGTCAACCGTTGCCATTCATATGGCGCTGACAGCAGCGGCAATTGGTCAACGAGTACTACTAGTAGATGGAGATCTACGTCGTCCTCAGCTACACACCCGCATGGGGTTATTGAACCAGCGAGGACTCAGTGATGTAATTACGACAGACTTGAGTTTGAATGATGCGATTCAGCGATCGCTCCTAGAAGAGAATTTGTTTGTGCTGACGGCGGGACAAAATTTTTCTGACCCGATTAAGCTCCTCTCCTCCGATAAAATGCAGTACTTGATGGAGCAATTCCAAGCCTTTTTCGACTTGGTAATTTACGATACACCACCCCTTGTAGGGCTGGCGGATGGAAACATTCTTGCTGCCAATAGCGATGGCATTGTGCTTGTTGTGGCGGTGGAAAAGACAGACCGTTCCATGCTGATGAAAGCTTTGGATGGCTTAAAAATTTCCGGGGCTTCGATTTTAGGGGTTGTTGCTAATGGTGCTAAAGGTTACACCAATAGTTCCTATATCTCCTACCATCGCCAGGAGCAAAAATCACGCAAGCGTGACGAAGACGTGGCGACGTTGTAATTCTCTTGAGTTAAAACGGGGAATATCTACCTGGGTGCATCAACAGACAGGCGATCACTGGCTCAAACTAAATAGCACCGCTACAAGGTTGTAACGGTGCCAAAAAATGAGTAAAGGCAAAAGTAGATAGTCTACCTACTTTTGCCTTTACTGTTTACTGAACTGAACTCAGTACTTTCTCTTCTGCGGTGTCAAGAGTCACTTCCGGTCTATCGGCTTCAGAAGGCGGTACGGCTTGCCAGAATTGCGGCAGGCACTTTGACCAATTTTCTAGAATCGACTTGGCTTTTTGGCTGCCAGTCCGTTGAGCATGGGCTTCAATGAGGTCTTTGAGCTGAGCCTCCCCAGCTGCGGTTGTCACCCGTTGAATTTTAATAATTTCCGGGTTCACTTTCGCCTGGAAGCTGTCGTCTTCATCCAAGAAGTAGGCGAGACCTCCGGTCATCCCAGCACCGACGTTACGACCGACGCTGCCTAAGACTACAATGACGCCACCTGTCATGTATTCACAACAGTGGTCACCCGCGCCTTCAATCACCGCTTGTGCTTTGGAGTTACGGACAGCAAAGCGCTCACCCGCACCGCCATTGGCAAACAGAATGCCGCCAGTAGCACCGTAAAGGCAGGTATTTCCCAAGATTACGTTGGTAGCCGGGTCATAGGTGATCTCTGGGAGGGGCTTAATGATGATTTCACCCCCATGCATTCCCTTACCGACGTAGTCGTTGGCTTCCCCTTCTAAGTGGAGAGTCATGCCAGGAAGATTGAAGGCTCCAAAGCTTTGACCCGCACTCCCTTTGAAGTTGAGGGTAATTTGCCCTTCAAAACCTGTATCTCCGTACTGACGTGCGATCGCACCTGCTAATCTGGCTCCCACCGAGCGGTCTGTATTCACCAGCTCAATATCTTTAGTGACCGAGCCAGACGTGCGAATCGCCTTCTGAATTTCCGGATCGTTCAGCAATTGATCATCGAGGATTGGCCCGTTGCTATGAACGTCTTGATGATTGAGCCAACTACGATCCACAGTGCTATCTGGTAGTTGTGTCAGACAATCCAGATTTAGGTGGGAGACTTTCGCCAGTTTGATATCGTCCCGGACTTTCAGTAAGTCCGCCCGACCAACAATTTCCTCCAAGGAGCGGTAGCCCAACCGTGCCAGGAGACTCCGTACTTCTTGACCTACAAAGTAGAAGAAGTTCACGACATGCTCTGGCATTCCGGTAAAGCGCTGACGCAGTTTTTCTTGCTGGGTAGCCACCCCGACTGGGCAGTTGTTGGTGTGGCAAATCCGCGCCATGATGCAGCCTTCGGCAATCATCGCAATCGAACCGAAGCCGTATTCTTCAGCCCCCATCAAGGCTGCCATGACGACATCCCATCCGGTTTTGAAGCCACCATCAGCTCGAAGCAGAACGCGATCGCGCAGTTGATTTTCCATCAACACCCGATGCACTTCGGTAACACCTAACTCCCACGGCACCCCCGCGTGCTTAATCGAGCTGAGAGGGGAGGCTCCCGTACCGCCATCATGCCCGGAAATTTGAATCACATCCGCATTTGCCTTGGCAACACCCGCCGCGATGGTGCCAATCCCGACTTCCGCTACCAGCTTCACCGACACCTTGGCAACCGGATTAATCGAGTGTAAATCAAAGATCAGCTGTGCTAGGTCTTCAATCGAGTAAATGTCGTGGTGAGGAGGCGGTGAAATCAAGGTAACTCCAGCCTTAGATCGCCGCAGCATCGCGATGTAGGGGCTGACTTTCTTACCCGGTAGCTGACCGCCTTCGCCGGGTTTAGCACCTTGAGCCATCTTAATTTCTAACTGTTTGGCACTCATCAAGTACTCTGGCGTCACACCAAAGCGGCCGGATGCCACCTGCTTAGTGGCAGATGAGGCGGTATCTCCATTCCGTAGACCTTTGAGGTGAGGCAAGGTGGGAGAGTTCCCCGCTTCATCGACATCATCGAGAACAGTAAAGCGCACAGGGTCTTCGCCACCTTCCCCAGAGTTGGATTTGCCACCGATGCGGTTCATCGCGATCGCTAGGGTTTCGTGAGCTTCCCGCGAAAGAGAACCGAGAGACATTGCCCCGGTACAGAAGCGCTTGACAATCTCTTCGACGGATTCAACTTCCTCAAGGGAAATGGAAGTGCGATCGCTCTTAAAGTCTAGTAAATCCCGCAATGCCGTTGGAGGACGTTGCTCGAATAGTTCTTGGTAGAGCTTGTAGTGGTCGTAGTTTTTCCCCTCTGCCACAGCTTTATGCAGTGCTTTTGCCACTTCTGGGCTGTTCATGTGGTACTCACCCTTCGGTTTGGCATTGATAAAGCCGTAGTTTTCCAGCTTCTTGAGCGTCAGTTCCGGGAATGCCCGTTGGTGGAAAGACATTACTTCCTGCGCCAACTCCGCCACGCTCAAGCCACCTAAGCGAGAAGCGGTTCCGGCAAACGCCAAATCCAACAAATCACCGCCAATGCCAATTGCCTCAAAAATCTGCGCCCCCTGGTAAGAAGACAGCAACGAAATCCCCATTTTCGAGAGAATCTTTAATAAGCCCGCTTCCACCGCCTTGCGGTAGTTATTTTGGGCATCTTGCACGGTCATACTCTCAATGCGGCCCCGTTCCATCAATTTTTGGGTTTTGGAGTCGTTCACCCACTGACGCACCGATTCCAACACTAGGTACGGGCAAACTGCTGAAGCACCATAACCGATCAAGCAGGCAAAGTGATGGGTACTCCAGCACTGCGCGGTGTCGGCAATAATGGATGCCTTCATCCGCAATCCTTGACGGATTAGGTGATGGTGTACTGCACCCACAGCTAGTAAGGGAGGAATGTAGCTATGACTTTCGCCAATGCCAACGCCTTGGCGATCGCTCAAAATCAGAATCTTCTTCCCGGCTCTGACCGCCTCTGCGGCTTGCTCACACAAGCTAAGCACCGCCCTCTCTAATCCCTGAGGTCCGCCTTGAATCTCAAACAATGTCGATAGGCTTGCCGTTTCAAACCCAGAAGTTTTTATTGCTTCCAGTTCAGCATCGTTCAGGACTGGTGTTTCCAGCTTCAAAAAACGGGCATACTCCGGCTTGGCTTCCAGCAGATTTCCTCGTTCGCCCAGCTGCATGCTCAGCGACATCACTAAGCTTTCCCGCAAAGGGTCAATAGGAGGGTTCGTCACCTGAGCAAAGCGCTGCTTAAAGTAGTCATACAGCAAGCGGGGCTTATCCGACAGCACCGCCAAAGGAACATCATCGCCCATGCAGAAGGTGGGTTCTTTCCCTTGGGTAGTCATCGGAGTTACGATCATCTCCACATCTTCAGCCGTGTAGCCAAAGGCAATTTGCTGGCGCAGTAAGACTGGGGTTTCTAGCTGAGGAGAATCGCTAAACGCCTGGGGTGCGATCTCCTGGCGATACTGCTGGAGCCACTGACCGTAGGGATGTTGAGTCGCAACACGCTGTTTAATTTCCCAATTTTTGAGAATTTCGTGAGATTCTAAATCTACAGCGAGGCTTTGTCCCGGCCCTAAGCGTCCTTTTTCAACAATCTCCGCTTCCGGTAAATCCACTACTCCCGCTTCTGAGGCGACAACAACATAGCCATCTTTAGTAATGCTGTAACGAGCCGGACGCAATCCATTGCGGTCTAGTGTGGCTCCGACAATCTTGCCATCGCTAAATACTAAGAGTGCCGGGCCATCCCAAGGTTCCTGAATGCCGCTGTAGTACTCGTAAAACTCAACAATTTCTGGATAGTTTTCCAACGCTGGCTGATTTTGGTACGCTTCTGGCACCATAATCATCAAGGCTTCCAGGGGGCTGCGTCCGGAGCGTACTAGCAACTCCATCACGTTATCTAGTGTCGCTGAGTCACTATTATCGGGATCGACAATCGGCTTCAGGTCATTCAATCCTTCATGGGTTTCCTCGGCAGGCTGACTTATTTCTGACTCTTGCCGTTTGATTTCTGACTCTGTAGTCGGCGTACCCCATAGCGGATGGGTTAAGTCTGCCTCTCGCGCCATCATCCAGTTAATATTGCCCAACAGCGTATTGATTTCGCCGTTGTGCCCTAACAACCGCATCGGTTGAGCCAAGGGCCACTTCGGCAGGGTATTGGTGCTAAAGCGACGATGATAGACGGCAAAGGAACTTTGGTAAGCGGGGTTTTTTAAATCGGTATAGAAGTCTCCCAGGACAACTGAGCGCACCATCCCCTTATAGACAATAGTGCGGTTGGAAAATGAGCAAATATAAAAGTCGTCCGACCATTTCAGGGAGCTTTGCGCTTCCAACGCCTTTCCAATCCGACGCCGCACCCTAAATAGTTTTCGCTCCAATTCCTCCCCGCGTAGTTCAGGAGAATTGACGATAACTTGTTCAATTTGGGGTTGATGTTCGCGAGCTTGGGAACCAATAATCGCGTCGTTTAGGGGGACTACTCGCCACCCTAAAACGTCTAAGCCTTCCATGAGAAGTATCTCTGTTGAGAGCTGACGAGCCTCAGTCGCTTTTTCTTTGTCTTTGGGCAAAAAGACCATGCCAAGTCCCAACTGCTCAGTCGGTGGCATCTCAATATTTTGTTCGTTAAACCATGGTTGGAGGACTTCCCAGGAAATGGCAGTCATCACCCCCGCACCATCACCGGAATCGCGATCGGCACTGCAACCCCCCCGGTGTTCTAAACAGCCCAGGGCAGACAACGCCTGCTCAATCAACTTATGGCTGGCTTCCCCTTTTTGAGACGCGATAAAGCCAACACCACACGCATCCCGTTCCTCTATCAACCAGCGTTGACCAGGATAGGGTTTGGTGCCTTGAGCTGAAGGATTTGACGTTTGATTGCCCTTTGTGGTTCTGTTATCCATTGGATGCTTCACGTTCTTTACTAATACAAATTTACGGATGGCAGGCTGTTAACCCTGTTGTGAAGGTACTGACCTCAAATTCTTCCACAGGATTAAGGAATTAAAAACAACTGACAGTAATGGAAAATATACTGTTATATTTGTTAGTTTGGATAGCCACTGAACTTAATAGAGGCTGATGGCAGGGAGTAGATTTATCCCTCAACCGGGCGCAAGTTTTTGGAGAACTCTACGGTTCTGTTCAGCTCGGGTATTTTAAAACGTAACTTCAGCAATTCCCAAACCGACGTGATAGGCGATAATCACTGATGGTGTTTTTAAGAAAACTTTTGAAACCTTATCTTTCAGATACCAGCATTCTGCTAGTTTGACAGACTAGCAATATTATAGGAAATGCTCCACTGGAGCAATCCCTGGTAGTTTCAAGGTTGCCACGGCAACTTCTCCTGATCACAAGTTTTCTCTATGGTTCTGGCATCTACTCCTCTAATCCCAGCTAGGAGATGGCAGTTTTTGAGTATTTGAACTATGAGGGACGAACTTACCCTCAGGAGTAAGGTCTTAATGACTCTGGGAACACCGTGCTGATTTGGTGGGTCTTCGGTGGACAGAGCAGATAGTTAGTGGCTCCTAGTATTTATTATGAAACTGAAACCGACAAACAGAAGCAAATAAAGTCATTGTTTCTTGATAGTTCGACTCAACAAGAATTTTTAAAGACCAAATCTTTGCAAAAGAGGCTGCTGGATGAGCAGGAGAACAATACCAAAGAAGCCGAGGAACTGGGGGTTTAGCCAGGGGAAAGCGTCTGAATACATGAGTGTCTTCTGGCTACCCTCAGTAGTGACGTCATCACTTTGCTTATCGCTGTTTCAGGGGGGAGATGCCCCCACACAATTATTAGATACAGGGAAGGCATTGTTAGGACAATTGCCCCCTGTGACTAAAACCGCTTCAGGTCAGGCGTATCTAGTAAATCGGTTAGAAAATCTAGAGCAATCCGGGTTAGCCCAAGCTAGTGGGCGATCGCCTATTACTAGTGATACCCCCACTGAACCGAGAGCAACAAGCCCAACCCCTGCCCTACGACAAGGAACCCGCATCTCTTTAAATGGTCGCACCCTGACGGCAGCCTGGAAGCAATGGCAGCCCCCTGGAGCCGCCTCCCGCACCGGAATTAGTGACGCGGGGTTGGTTCAAGCACTGGGAATGGAACTGTTGAGCAATCAGGAATTAAGCCGACAGCCCGTGCACTGGTTTTCCGACCCCACTAGTACTCCTTTGATCCTAGCAACTGACAATGGTGGCACTTACCGCTATCTAGATATCACGGATTTTGCCAAAAAGGCGGGTTTGCAACTCCAAGTCAGTGGCGATACGCTCCAGATATCCTCTACTCCTGCACAGGTGGCAAACATCCGCAAGGGTAAGCAAGCCTGGGGAGAGCGTATCGTTGTGGACTTAGACCGTCCGACTCCCTGGCAGGTGAGCGGTGATCTCCGCACTACCGCCCTGATCACCCTTGATGCAGCTAGCGATCCCCTACTGATCCAACGCTTCACTCCTCCCCCTCCTAATCCCTTGCAGGGCATCTTGGACAAATTGCCCTTTCCTTTGCCTGACGATGACTCCGAGCGCCAAGCTGATCAGTCGCCGCTAGTCGTAGAAAGTACTCAAAACCAAACTACAATTCGCGTGCCTATTCCTGAAGGGATGCAGCTACAAATCTCATCATTACCTAA
The DNA here is from genome assembly GCF_059505785.1 of Kastovskya adunca. Taxonomy (NCBI): domain Bacteria; kingdom Bacillati; phylum Cyanobacteriota; class Cyanophyceae; order Coleofasciculales; family Coleofasciculaceae; genus Kastovskya; species Kastovskya adunca. The sequence goes on from NZ_JCACLG010000043.1 coordinate 24,198, forward strand.
TCCCCATCGCTTAGTCATCGATTTGCGACCAGATGCTATGCCTGAGCGAGAAATTCTCTGGGCACCGGGGCTGCGTTGGCGTCAACAGTATGTAACCTTAGGAACTGAACGCTTCCCGGTTGTTTGGTTAGAAGCAAATCCCCGGTCTGCGAATATGCAATTTAGACCGATCTGGGGTAATCCTCAGAGTATGGTCGGAACAGCTCCCTTAATTCAGACCGCTCCCTTGTGGCAATCGGCAGCAGCGATTAACGTCGGCTTTTTCAATCGTAACAATCAGCTCCCCTTGGGAGCAATTCGCCGTGACGGTCGTTGGTTGTCTGGCCCAATTCTGGATCGAGCCGCGATCGCCTGGAATGAGCGCGGTCAATTTAAAATTGGACGTCTCAGTCTTCAGGAAGTATTAGTCACCACCACCGGAGAGCAACTGCCCGTTTTATTTCTCAATAGCGGCTATGTCAAGGCGGGAATTTCTCGCTACACCCGCGAATGGGGAGCCACCTACACGCCCCTAGTGGACAATGAAATTCTGTTAGTTGTTCAGAACGACCGGATCACGGAGCACTTAGTTGCCGGAACAGCGGGCGAGGGAGCCTTCGCGATCCCTACAAATGGCTACCTGCTTGCGCTCCGCTCTAGCCCAATGGTGGTGGCTTCCCTAGCCGTGGGGACACCTGTCCGCCTCATGAGTGCGACAGCGCCAACTGAGTTTGGGGCTTATCCCCACATTCTTGGTGCAGGACCGCTCTTGGTACAAAATCGGCAAATTGTTTTGGATGCGACAGCCGAGCAATTTAGCGAGGCGTTTGCCGGACAATTTGCCTCTCGCAGCGCGATCGCCACTACAGCATCGGGTACTGTGTTGATTGCCGCTATCCACAATCGAGTTGGCGGACGAGGCCCAAATTTACAGGAAACAGCGCAATTAATGCAGAAACTCGGAGCTGTTGACGCCCTCAACCTAGATGGTGGTAGTTCCACGTCTCTTTATTTAGGAGGTCAATTACTTGATCGTGCTCCTAGCACGGCAGCTCGTGTTCACAACGGGCTAGGGATTTTCCTCCAGCCCCGTTAAGAAAAGGAGTCCCCAGTCTAGTTAAAGCTCCTTTAAAGCCAGCTCGACTTCCATAAAGACTTGATGTAAATTCGTCAAATAACGAGCTAAATACTGACAACAATTAGATATTGTTTGTTATGTTTGGCTTGGGTTACACAATTTCATCCTCAACCGACACACCTTGAACTCGACTCGAACAGTCATTAACTGTTAGTTTTTGTAGCCATTATTTAGGAGAAAAATTCATGGCTCAGTCGCCAGAAGTTGCTCAAGTTTCCACTCTTCCTCTACCAACATCCATCTCTTCACTGGGCGTCGCCGCCACAGAAATGCGCCCTTGGGGATCTTTTACGATTTTAGAAGAGGGACGGGGCTACAAAATTAAGCGAATTGAAGTTAAACCCGGTCATCGCCTCAGCCTGCAAATGCATCACCATCGCAGCGAGCATTGGATTGTCGTCTCTGGAACAGCTAAGGTGTCTTGTGGTGACCAGGAACTCGTCCTCAGCAGTAATGAATCAACCTATGTTCCTCAATGCACCACGCACCGCCTAGAAAATCCTGGTGTTATTTCCCTGGTGTTAATCGAGGTTCAAAACGGAGAATATCTAGGTGAAGACGATATTGTGCGTTTTCAAGATGATTATGCTCGAAACCAGCCTCAGGCAAAGTAAATAAACAATATACGGAAATTTACATTTCGCTGTGTGTAGCACTCCCTTGCTGGGGTGCTTTTTTGTGGGTAGCTAGTGTTGCCGATAAGATAGCATTGGCAAAAGGATTATGTTTCAAAACTAACCGTCATGATTCAGCTCAGTAAAGCGGCGGCGAGTGAAATCAAGCGTCTGCAAATGCACCGGCGGCAATCACAGGCAAAATTACGCCTAAGTGTCCGAGCTGGCGGTTGTGCTGACTTTTATTACACAATTGATTTTGACGCAGCCACCATAAGTCAGGGCGATCGCGTTTATGATTGTCATCAGATTCAGGTTGTCGTTGATTCCCAAAGTCTTAACTATCTCACTGGGCTGACGCTTGATTACTCAGAAGACCTCATGGGCGGTGGCTTCCGCTTCCACAACCCTAATGTTGTAGAAAGCTGTGGTTGTGGGAACTCCTTCCGGGTTAGTGGATAAACCCGACACATAAGATGTATCTTAGGGACTTTACCTTCGTGCCTAAGCTAGAAGTTGACACTAGCCCTGTCATGTTGGTATAGTTAGAATTTGTCAACAATTTTAGAAGTTTTAAAGGGAGCTGTACACGCTGTAACTCATGCCCACTATTCAGCAGCTCATTAGTAGCGAACGTAGCAAAGCCAAAAAGAAAACCAAATCACCAGCGTTGAAGCAATGTCCTCAACGCCGAGGAGTTTGCACCAGAGTGTATACAACAACGCCGAAAAAGCCGAACTCAGCGTTGCGGAAAGTAGCAAGGGTGCGTTTGACTTCTGGTTTTGAAGTCACTGCCTACATTCCTGGTATTGGCCATAACTTGCAAGAACACTCTGTCGTGATGATTCGTGGCGGTCGGGTCAAAGACTTGCCAGGAGTGCGTTATCACATTATTCGGGGAACCCTTGATACAGCCGGAGTCAAAGATCGGCGTCAGGCGCGTTCTAAGTACGGGACAAAACGTCCTAAATAATCCTGATGCCTGCTGCTAGTCAGTCAGGCATTGAAATTGTCCAAAAAATTTTCTAAGCTGATAAGTTGCGTTTCCTTAAGCAATTCCTGACCCTTGTAAAGGGGGAACTGGTACAGGAAGCGTTTTTGGCTGAGAATGCTCCATTAGAATTGAGTAATTTGGCAAATACACTCAAAAGCAGCCGCTATTATCTTAGTGTCTTGATCTTTTTGTGTGTAGTCTGTGAATCATTAGTTGTTAGTGTCTTTGTTTTGTAGGATCGATTATGTCTCGTCGCACAGTTGTTAAAAGACGCCCCGTTCCCCCAGACCCGGTTTACAACAGCCGCTTGGTTAGCATGATGGTGCGGCGAATTATGCGTCATGGGAAAAAATCTGTAGCTCTCCGGATTGTCTACGATGCCTTGAAAACAATCGAGGAACGGACGGGTGGCGATGCTCTAGAAACGTTTGAGAAAGCAGTTCGTAATGTGACGCCTTTGGTTGAGGTCAAAGCGCGACGCGTTGGTGGTGCGACCTATCAAGTCCCAATGGAAGTTAGAACCGATCGCGGCACAACCTTAGCAATGCGCTGGTTGATTAGATTCTCCCGCGAACGTCCAGGACGGACAATGGCAAACCGCTTGGCAAACGAACTTATGGATGCTGCTAACGAGACAGGGAACGCGATTCGTAAGCGCGAAGAAACTCACCGTATGGCAGATGCCAACAAAGCCTTTGCCCACTATCGGTACTAAGTTTTGTTTTCTCAAGCCTTGCTTACTAGTAGGCTTGTGTCCATAAACCGCGAAAAATTTAAAGAAAGTATAGAATTGTAAACAGAGCGACGTCTAACGTTTTTAGACGATGGCAGCACAAGAAAGGAGGTAGCTGTGGCACGTACCATCCCGCTAGAGAAAGTACGCAATATAGGTATTGCAGCCCACATTGATGCGGGTAAAACAACGACAACTGAACGAATCCTGTTTTATTCAGGAATGGTTCATAAAATCGGCGAAGTTCACGAAGGAACCGCCGTAACCGATTGGATGGAGCAAGAGCGGGAGCGGGGGATCACCATCACTGCTGCTGCAATCACCACAAGCTGGAAAGATCACCGGGTCAACATTATCGATACACCAGGTCACGTAGACTTCACAATTGAAGTTGAGCGTTCGATGCGGGTATTGGATGGTGTGATTGCCGTGTTCTGTTCAGTAGGGGGTGTGCAGCCTCAATCTGAAACGGTCTGGCGACAAGCTGATCGGTACAAAGTGCCTCGCATCGCCTTTATCAACAAGATGGATCGAACGGGCGCAAACTTTTTCAAAGTTTACGAGCAACTCCGTGATCGTCTACGTGCTAATGCTGTACCAATCCAGATTCCTATTGGCAGTGAAACTGAGTTTCGAGGCATTGTTGACTTGGTGCGGATGCGAGCCAAGATGTATCACAATGATTTGGGAACAGAGATTGAGGAGACAGAGATTCCTGAAGACATCCTGGAACTGGCTCAAGAGTATCGTGCCCACTTAATTGAGGCTGTAGCCGAAACTGACGAAGCCCTGCTTGAAAAGTTTGCTCTAGAAGAAGAATTCACCGAAGAGGAAATTCGCTCAGCTCTACATAAGGGCACGGTTAAAGGCGCTATCGTACCCGTTTTGTGCGGTTCAGCCTTTAAAAACAAAGGCGTTCAGATGTTGCTAGACGCCGTAGTTGATTATCTACCCTCTCCCCTGGAAGTGCCGCCGATTAAGGGAATCTTACCCGATGAAACAGAAGCGTTACGGCAGGCTGACGATGAAGCACCGTTAGCGGCCCTGGCTTTCAAAATCATGGCAGACCCCTACGGGCGTTTGACTTTCCTACGGGTTTATTCGGGCGTGCTGCAAAAAGGTAGTTATGTCTACAACGCCACAAAACAAACCAAGGAACGCATCTCACGTCTGATTGTTCTCAAATCCAATGAGCGAATTGAGGTAGACGAGCTGCGATCGGGTGACTTAGGTGCTGCCATTGGTTTGAAAGATACCATCACAGGAGACACCATTTGTGATGAAGCCAATCCGATCATTTTGGAATCTCTCTTCATCCCTGAACCGGTGATCTCTGTGGCGGTGGAACCAAAAACCAAGCAGGATATGGAGAAGCTGTCAAAAGCCCTTCAATCCCTGTCTGATGAAGACCCCACCTTCCGCGTCAGCATTGATTCAGAAACCAATCAAACAGTGATTGCGGGTATGGGTGAGCTGCACCTAGAAATTCTCGTTGACCGGATGCTGCGAGAATTTAAGGTAGAAGCTAATGTCGGTGCACCACAGGTTGCCTACCGCGAAACCGTTCGCAAGACGGTCTCGGCAGAAGGCAAGTTTATTCGCCAAAGTGGTGGTAAGGGTCAATACGGTCACGTTGTGATTGAGTTGAAGCCAGGGGAAGCCGGTAGCGGTTTTGAATTTGTCTCTAAAATCGTTGGCGGTTCTATCCCGAAAGAGTTCATTTCTCCTGCTGAGCAGGGAATGAAAGAAGCCTGTGAGTCCGGGATTCTAGCGGGATATCCTCTTATTGATGTCAAAGCGACATTACTCGATGGGTCTTACCACGATGTAGACTCTTCAGAAATGGCTTTTAAGATCGCTGGATCAATGGCAATTCGGAATGCTGTACTGAAGGCTTCTCCGGTACTATTAGAGCCAATGATGAAGGTTGAGGTTGAAGTGCCTGAAGACTTCCTGGGAGATGTCATGGGTGACCTCAACTCCCGCCGGGGTCAAATTGAAGGCATGGGATCTGAAGAGGGTATTGCCAAAGTCACTGCGAAAGTTCCACTAGCAGAGATGTTTGGCTATGCTACAGATATCCGGTCTAAGACTCAAGGTCGGGGTATCTTCTCGATGGAATTTAGCCAATACGAGGAGGTACCTCGTAACGTGGCTGAAGCCATCATCGCTAAGAGCAAAGGGAACGCATAAATAGGAAAAGGAAGACGTAATTCATGGCACGCGCAAAGTTTGAAAGAAATAAACCTCACGTCAACATTGGTACGATCGGTCACGTAGACCATGGTAAAACGACCCTGACTGCTGCCATCACCATGTCTCTAGCAGCAATGGGACGGGCAAAAGCCAGAAAGTATGCCGATATTGACGCAGCACCTGAGGAAAAAGCTCGGGGAATCACGATCAATACGGCTCACGTGGAGTACGAAACGGAAGATCGTCACTACGCCCACGTAGACTGCCCCGGACATGCTGACTATGTGAAGAACATGATCACCGGTGCAGCTCAGATGGACGGAGCAATCCTCGTCGTATCTGCCGCTGATGGTCCAATGCCCCAAACCAAGGAGCACATCCTCTTGGCTCGGCAGGTTGGTGTTCCTAACATCGTTGTCTTCCTAAACAAGCAAGACATGGTGGATGACGAAGAACTGCTAGAGCTTGTGGAACTGGAAGTCCGCGAACTGCTGAACGACTACGACTTCGATGGCGACAGCATTCCCATCGTTGCTGGATCAGCTTTGCAGGCAGTAGAAGCGATGACCGCCAGCCCCACCCTCAAAAGAGGCGAAAACGAGTGGGTAGATAAGATCTACAAACTCATGGAAGAGGTAGACGCTTACATCCCAACCCCAGAGCGTGATATCGATAAGCCTTTCCTGATGGCAGTAGAAGATGTATTCTCAATCACGGGTCGGGGTACAGTTGCCACGGGTCGGATCGAGCGGGGTAAGGTCAAAGTTGGTGAGACCGTCGAACTAGTTGGCATCAGAGATACACGCAGCACAACGGTGACGGGCGTGGAAATGTTCCAGAAGATCCTGGATGAAGGGATGGCTGGTGACAACGTTGGGGTGCTGCTTCGGGGTATCCAAAAAGCTGACATTGAGCGCGGCATGGTTATTGCCAAACCGGGCTCCATTACCCCTCATACTCAATTTGAGTCTGAGGTGTACGTCCTGAAGAAAGAAGAAGGTGGGCGTCACACTCCCTTCTTCTCCGGATACCGCCCTCAATTCTACGTTCGCACCACGGATGTTACTGGTACTATCAGTGCATTTACCTCGGATGACGGCACGCTCGCCGAAATGGTGATGCCGGGCGATCGCATCAAAATGACAGTAGAACTAATTAGCCCTATTGCCATTGAACAAGGAATGCGCTTCGCTATCCGTGAGGGTGGTCGTACCATCGGTGCGGGTGTTGTTTCCAAAATTCTGAAGTAGTGTTCTAGTTGATTAAACAGGAGCAGAGAGGCAAAAGCTTTTCTGCTCCTGGTTTTGTCTGTGACTTTCTAAAAAGAAGCTATGTAGGAGCAAATAGGTTGCTGCTCCTTTTTTTGAGCTTCGATATACCGTTCAGTACAAATTTTGCAATCTCTCTCTTGAACCTGGAAAACTAAAAAAATGGCCACGATTCAGCAGCAAAAAATTCGGATTCGTCTCAAAGCTTTCGATCGGCGACTACTTGATACCTCTTGTGAAAAAATTGTTGATACTGCCAACCGCACAAACGCTACGGCGATTGGTCCTATTCCTCTACCAACCCGACGTCGCATCTACTGTTTGTTGAGATCGCCTCACGTGGACAAGGATGCTCGGGAACACTTTGAAACCCGTACCCACCGCCGGATTATCGATATTTACCAGCCTTCTTCTAAAACAATTGATGCTCTGATGAAGCTGGATTTGCCTGCGGGTGTTGATATCGAAGTCAAACTGTAAGGCTCAAAGCTATAAAATCCACCAGGATGCCAGGGTTGACAAAAAAAGCTTTCCTGGCATTACAACATGGCGATCGCCAAAAGAATGTCTCCTCACCTCCTAATTCTTGAGTGCTGAGGAGTTTTTACTTGATGGCTAAACTCAGTCTCTATTGCCGGAGTCCGCCTATTCTCCTTATAGAAATCCGCTACAGTAGGTAATAAGCGCAGTTACCGTTCTTTACCCTCCAATGGCATCTTCTTCCTCAATTGCTGTGAGAGAACTTCCCTTATTTCCACTCCCTGATGTGGTTCTCTTTCCTGGACGCCCTCTCCCCTTACACATTTTTGAGTTTCGCTACCGAATCATGATGAACACGATTCTGGAGAGCGATCGCCGTTTTGGGGTGCTGATGTTCGATCCGATTCAAGGTCAACCTGCCTCTGTTGGCTGTTGCGCGGAAATTATTCACTTCCAGCGCCTACCTGACGACCGCATGAAAGTTTTGACCTTGGGTCAGCAACGGTTTCGCGTGCTGGAATACGTGCGTGAAAAGCCCTACCGCGTCGGACTAGTTGAGTGGATCGAAGACAAGCCGCCAGAGAAAGATTTGCGGACAATGGCACACGGTGTTGAACAACTCCTCCGTGATGTGGTGCGACTTTCTGCCAAGCTGACTGACCAAAAAATTGAATTACCAGAAGACCTACCCAGTTTGCCGATTGAGTTATCTTACTGGGTGGCTAGCAATCTCTACGGTGTCGCGGCAGAACAACAAGCACTGCTGGAAATGCAGGATACAGCGGCTCGTTTGGAGCGGGAAGCAGAAATTCTTACTTCAACCCGCAATCATTTAGCCGCCCGCACCGTTCTTAAGGATGCCTTTGACTAACGTAATGTCTTAAAACTTGTCAGTTTGCTGAATGCCAGACTGTAGCGGATTCAACTCAAGTGGACTGTAAGCATAAAACTATCTTTCTCTATACGGATCGCCTCCTAGGTTTTGGAAACAAGGGGCGAATTAATCGGTAACACATTGTAGCTACCAAAAATTTTCAGGACTTCCGTATAGGGTACTAACTCAGCCAGTGCTGCCTGTACTGAGGCTTGGCTGGCATCAGCTTCCAAATCCATAAAGAACAGGTACTCACCCAGCGATCGCTTCGTCGGACGAGATTCAATACGATTAAGATTAATTTCCCGACTTGCAAAGATTTGTAGCGGTTTAACCAACGCTCCAGGAACATTGGCAGGGACGCTAAAAGCAAGGGAAGTGTGACTACCACCCGTAGAAGGTTGCTTCCCTAGCACCCAAAACCTAGTGCAGTTATCAGGATAGTCATTAATCGCCAATGCTAGGATTGGCAGGTTGTAAAGCATTGCGGCTCGTTCCGAGGCGATCGCCCCAGCAGTTAAGTCTCGATCTAAATACTGCAGCGCTTCTGTCGTCGAGTTAGTCGGCACCAATTGTATATTCTTAAGAAACTTCTCTAACCATCCCTGACATTGAGCCAGAGCCTGGGGATGGGAATAAACCGTCTGGATCTTGTCTAAATCGGTAGCTCGTGACAGTAAAGTGTGAGTAACGGGCAGAACTAGTGCTTGTTGAATGTGTAGCCGATCCAATTGCCACAAACAATCCAACGTCACGGCAACACTGCCTTCAATCGAGTTTTCCACGGGCACCACAGCCAGATGAGCCTCGCCTTGAGCCACAGAGCGTAATGTTTGGGCAATGCTGGGGCAAGGACACAGCAACGCCTCGCGATCGCTATTTTCAGCCATCCAGGTGGCGTAGGCTAATGCTGCGGCTTCTGTATAAGTGCCAGGGGGCCCCAGATATGCAATTGATACTGACATAAATCACCCGCCCTTTATTCAACCATTTTTAACCGTTGGGAGCGACAAGGTGTTATGTTTGCCCCTAACTACCTGTTTTAACAGAGGTAGCTACTCGCTGGGGGAGCTGAACTCATTCACTAACTACCGTTTGTGAGTGTTGAGCAATAACAGGCTGGATCACAAGACATACCTCACCCAGTCAGAATCAACCAGATTCAGTCTACTTCAACTTGTGACTTGGGAAAGAGCCGTTGTTTTTGTTAAAGTTTGTCGAATTAGTGTAAAGATATATTAAAGAGGATTTAAGCTGAGAATAGCCCTCAACTTCTGTGAACCTAGTAGAGCTTACCCTGTTCCCAGAGCTAACTGAAGAAAAGTTTTGATTTCCTTGAAAATCGTTTGAGTTCCGAGGTTTTAGGTCAGTTATCAGGCAAATGTTTTCATCATTAGTGGTGGAGTTTCTGTGTTTGGGGATAGGCTGGTCAACCTGCTCAAAGCTAAAGTCACTTGAACTATCTGCTCAAGTTCTTAAAAAATCTAAATTAATAAGCCAGAAACGTGTAAATAATCGTTTCTATTTTTTCTTTATGAATACCGAGTTCTTTGCTTCCCAATCTGTAGAAATTGAGGTTCCTGAGCAACCCGTGCCAATCCAGCATTACTTGCGCCAACCTCAACGTCTAGTACGAGCGATCGCCGAAGAAAGCCAGATGGAGCAGCTCGCTCAGGATCGCTTTCGCCTAAAAATGCGCCCACTGGACTTTCTGTCGCTAAACATTCAGCCAATCGCCGAGCTAAAAGTTTGGGCAGATGCTGATGGTACTGTCCACCTCACCTCTGTGGGTTGTAAAATTCAAGGCTTTGACTACATCAATGAACGCTTTACCCTTGATTTGCAAGGGAAACTTTATCCCTACCAAAGTAACGGCGTTACTCAGCTGAGAGGACGAGCAAATTTGAGTGTGAGTGTTGACATACCCCTACCTTTTTCCCTCACTCCCAAACCGATTATAGAAACGACAGGTAATGGCTTACTGAAGAGCGTTTTGCTAAGAATTAAGCAGAAATTGCTGCATCAGCTCCTGTCAGATTATCGTCAGTGGGCAAGCAGCGATGTACAAGCCCAACAGACACAGACTCAGATGTCTCCAGCCGACAATCCCACGATTTAAGTCACTGGAGTCAGGGAGAGGTCTTCCACTCCCCTCTCGCCGGAACTCCTTCAACGTGCAGTTTAGTTTTTCCCTACCCGACAGGGACTGAAAGTCATCCTGTGTAAGCGGGAGGGCCCAGATTTTTGCAGCGCGAGGCGATGTCGCTCCGTGCCATATCCTTTGTTATTAACCAAGTCATAATCAGGATATTTGGTAGCCAAACGCACAATCAATTCATCGCGCCATACCTTGGCAACAACACTGGCGGCAGCAATAATTGGCGATCGCTGATCGCCTTTAATCATTGTTCGTTGGAGTATCGCTAAATCGGGTAAGGACTGCTTCCCATCCACCAAACAAAGGCTTGGCTGCACCTTTAGCTTCAAAACAGCCCGTTTCATCGCTAAGAGTGAAGCCTGCAAAATATTGATCGTGTCTATTTCACCCGAAGTGGCATAACCAATTGCCCAGTCGATGGCTAAAGATTGGATACAGGTTGCTAATCGTAGGCGTTGCCGATGAGACAGTTGTTTACTATCTTTGACTCCTGCCGCAGAAATTTGTGGCAGGGCAGACGGGGGTAAAATTACGGCTGCTGCCACAACGGGACCAAATAAAGCACCGCGCCCAACTTCATCGATTCCCACAACAAGTCCAGAAGCATAGGTAAACTCAGGCAACTCACAAAAATCTAGTGGCTGCTTTTTTGCCTGAGTCATTTTGATTGCTATTTGTTCTTGCTGTGCCGCTCTAGTCTCGGTGCTTTCTTGGCTTCCCACTTTACTAACTAATGTTGATCAATCTTCCGCATCCGTCGTTTCCGTTGCTGAAGAGCGGCGGCGGCGACGGCGAACCACAGGAGGGTTGTTATCGGATTCATCCTGAGAGTTGGATTCACCCTGAATTGAATCTGTTGATAGTTCTGGAGTTGGTGCTGTAGTTGCTGCACTTACTAATACCGCCTCAGCGTCTTCTGGCTGCTCTGAGAAGGACAAAGCATCAGACGACAATTCAGTAGAAGTAGAAGTATTGTTTTCTGTCTTGGGTGAAGTTGCTTCTCCGGGAAGGACTACTGAGAGAATTATCGATTTAGGATTTTTGATTTCTCGATCGAGCTTCACTAGAGGAGAAATGCCCATCAAAGCATAAACATCCTGCTCTTCAGAAGTCATTTCCACTGAAATCACTTCCGGTGGTTCGCTCATCTGTTCAGACTTGACGAGTTGCGGTTTAGTGCGTTCGTTGCGCTCTACTCGTTCTACTCGTTCTACTCGTTCTACTGGTACTACTCGCTCTACTGGTACTACGGCTTCTTCGTCATTGACTGTCTGTTCTGACTTGAGCTGAGGGGCAGAAACTGGACGGGGGGTTTCTTTGGTATTGATTTCTTCCTTCGACGTTACTTCATCCAGCCGACGATGACTGCGGCGGCGGCGACGATTGGTATTACCATTTGCCCGCTCTTGATAGCTAGGGTGATTGACAAGGTCAGCGTCTTCTAAGTCGTTGAAGGCATTAAAGTCGAAGCTTTCATCTTCAGCTTCAACAGGCAATTGTTCCTTTAACAAACTGGGGAGGGGTGTAGGCTCTACAACCTCCCGAACCAGGCGCTCTGACTCACCGGGAAGACATACCAAATGACCCAACCCGCTGCAGGTGGGGCAAGTTTGACCAAACAACTCGTAGAGATTTTGTCCTTGGCGTTTGCGAGTGAGTTCGACTAAACCAAGTTCTGAAAGTTGAGCAATCTGTGGTCGAGATTTATCTCCCTTGAGGGCTTTATTGAAATGCTCCAGTACCTGCAACTGATCCCGTCGCGCGTCCATGTCAATGAAATCGACGATGATTACACCGGCTAGGTTACGCAGACGTAACTGGCGGGCAATTTCTGTGGCTGCTTCACAGTTTGTCCAGAGGACGGTTTCTCGGGCAGTGGCGGAACGTGTAAAGGAGCCAGAGTTAACGTCAATGACAGTCAAAGCTTCCGTCGGCTCAATGATGATGTAGCCGCCAGACGGTAGATCGACTCTCGGTTTTAGGGCTTCTCGAATCGCAGCGTTGACGCGGAAGTAATCAAGAATTGGCAGGCGATCGCGGTGATGATCGATCAATACACCTTCCGGTGAACGACCGCCACTCCAGCTCATTAGATGTTGCTTCACTCGCTTCAACCCGGTGTGGGAGTCTACCACGATGCGATTGACATCCGCCGTGTACATGTCTCGGAGAACACGCTGAATAAAATCATCGTCGCGGTTGAGCAGGGATGGCGCTCTAGTGGAGTTAGCTTCTTGCTGAATCACTTCCCACTGCTTTTGCAGTGACTCCAAATCTTCGATGATTGCTTCTTCGGCTCTGCCTTCGGCTTCTGTACGTACCAGTAAACCCATGCCAGCAGGCTTGAGCAGAATCGCTAGTGCCCTGAGACGATTGCGCTCATTCTCGTTCTTAATCCGCCGTGACAGATTAACCCCCCGTCCGTAGGGCATCAGCACCAGATAACGACCGGGTAAACTAACATTGCCCGTGAGCCGAGGACCTTTATTTCCTGTCGGCTCTTTCATAATTTGGACTAACACTTTTTGCTGAGGGGTCAGCAGTTCCGTGATGGCACCCGCACTCCGTTTGAGCCGCAAAGGCCCTAAATCGGTAACATGAATAAATCCGTTACGCTCGGAATCTCCAATGTTTACGAACGCCGCATCTATCCCAGGTAAAACATTTTCTACAATACCGAGGTAGATATCACTAACTTGGTGGCTACCAGTGGCGACAACCAGTTCTTGAATTTGATCTTCCCAAAAAACGGCTGCGAGCCGATGTTGCTCCGCGATAATTATTTGCTTTGGCATTCAATTTCCTCAAAACTTGGCAGGAGGTGTAGGTATCTGTGCCGCTTACCTCTCACTTCTGCACCGAATCAATAAATTTATCAGCGAAAACCCCTTGCTCTACATCAACAAGAGAACTTACTAGTGACCCAGTTGGAACTGAAAACCTATCCAAACAGTAAAAACCGGGTTGTATGTCTTGTTAAGCCGAAGAAAGTAAAGCATCGGGTGAGATTCTTTGCACTTCGTTCACCATGACATAGATGAGATTTTTCGGATAGGTTCTTAATGCAACTGACACTGCATACGAAGGATCAACACTGCCCTGATGCAATTAGTAACCAATGGCATACCCTTTGACAAAGGGTAGGGGTTGGATGCTTGTAAAGCTTGGGTAGAAAGTCTAAAAGAGGGCAGTTACGTTTGGCTCCAGACTCTTTCACAGATGTAGCAAGCCGAGGTCGCCTCAATTCGCAACCGCTCCTATTGAGATGTATTATATCGTGCTGTCTCCCAGATGCCACTCAACTTGTAGGGGGAGTTGCTATGGGGCTGTCTGGGAGTTGCGTCATTTTCAGCAGCTTGGTTAATAGGGCAGAGGAGCGCTGATCAGGAATTCTTGGCTTTTCCTAGCCTAGCAACAAGGAGCAGTTATTAATCAGGTTGAAGAGCATCGCCCAAGGCGATCGCGTTGGGGTCAAAACAATGAAGTCACTGAGTCAGGATAGATTTCAGCCTTCAGCCTTTGCTCTAAGGCAAAAAAAAGGGATGAGGTGACTCATCCCTAGGTACAGGTTAATTAAAACTGACGGTAGCTGCTATCAGCTAATCCCTCAGACAATTACAACACAGGAACGTATTGCTCCTTTTCAGGAACATTGGTGTATTCAGAAACAATTTGGCGGAACTCTTCACCGTCAATGGTTTCCTTCTCAATCAACAGATCGACCAACCGATCGATCGCGGTGCGATTTTCCCGGATAATTCGTCGTGCATCTTGGTGGCAATGTTCAACAATTACGTGCACTTGACCGTCAATCCGAGCCGCAATTTCTTCAGAATACTCAGCTCTCGACATCGCCGCGCCGCCCAGGAAGACTTCTCCTGATTGGCTTTCCAAGGACATTGGGCCTAAGTCACTCATCCCAAAGCGCGTCACCATTTGCCGAGCCATTGAGGTCACTTGTTGTAGGTCGCCACCTGCACCCGTGGTGACTTCGGAGTAACCAAAAATTTCTTCTTCTGCCGCTCGACCTCCCAAGGCTCCCGTGATGCGAGCTTTGAGTTGACCTCTGGTGATCAAACCTTGCTCTTCGTTAGGAGTAAACCAAGTCAGACCTTGTGCTTGTCCGCGTGGGATAAGGGTGACTTTTTGTACAGGGTCGTGGTCTTTGACCAGCGTACCAATGATCGCGTGTCCGACTTCGTGATAAGCAATTAAGCGCTTGCTCTTGCTATCTACCAAGGGAGTACCTTCCATCCCCGCCACCACACGGTCAACCGCGTCGTTGACTTCCATCATCGTAATCGCCTCCTTGCGACGACGCGCCGTCAGGATGGCCGCTTCGTTGAGGAGGTTA
>NZ_JCACLG010000044.1:0-35767 GCF_059505785.1 Kastovskya adunca
GGGGGTGCAGGGGAGATGAGGCGATGAGGCGATGAGGCGATGAGGCGATGAGGAAAACTGATAACCTCCTTCATACTTCACCCTTCACCCTTCACCCTTCACCCTTCACCCTTCACCCTTCACCCTTCACCCTTCATACTTCATACTTCATACTTCATCCTTCATACTTCATACTTCATACTTCATACTTCATACTTCATCCTTTCTCCCCGACTCAGAACTCAGGACTCACCGACTCCCTGTAGTTGGCTGTTATTTGCTTTAATCTGCGTGATGTCTTCGACTACACAGGTAACCAATGGGGATTTATTCTCACTGCTCTGGATCAGTGAGCAGGTAATTCGCAACCAAAGAATTTGACCCTCTTTGTGGATAAAGCGTTCTTCTATCTGGTAGGAGGAACGTTGTCCTGATAAGACTTGCTGAAGCAGGGTTTCTTGAGGGCTAGGCTTTTTGGGATTGATCAGTTTAGCAAAGGGATTCTGCTGTAGCTTTCTGGGGCTAAAGCCCAGCATTTCTTGCAACAAGCAATTGCTTTCTACTGCGTAACCTTGGCGATTGAGAATTGCCATGCCAACGACGTTGTTTTCAAAGATGGAACGACATTTGATCTGCTGGTGTCGTAGGGCTTCTAAGGTATGCTGACGGTCGGAGATGTCTTGCAGTTGCCAACGCAGGCGAGTGATTTTTCCCTGCTTGTCTAGGACGGGGATGACTGTCGCTACAGTCAAACAGGTGACACCTCGCCGCCGCTGGAGGTTAATTTTCCAGTTTTTTACGGCTTGAGCGTCTTGGAGTTGGGTTAGCTGAGTGTAAAAGCGATCGCGATCGCCAGGCATGATAAAAATCGCTAGGGACTTGCCGATTAAACGCTTCTGAGAGGTGTTTAGCAACTCGGCAGCACTGAGATTGGCTTCTAGTACCACGGCTTCTAGAGTGGTTTCAATATAGCCGATGGGAGAAGCCTCAAGCATTTCTTGATAGCGTTGACGCTCTATTAAGAGCATTTGACGGGTGGCTTCTAGTTCTGCCAACGCATCGGAAAGGGCTGTTAGACTTTTTAGCAGTACGGCTTGGGGCTGTTCGGGAAGTTGATTAATTTGCTGTAACAACTTTTCTGGAATTTGTTGCAGTTTCCCTGTTCCTTTTTCCAGTACTTTTAGTTGGTGTAAGGTAACGTGTTGAGCGAATAATTGTTCTGTCATGGTAATAGTGAATACTCCTACCAATTAGTGGCGCAGCATCTGCAGGTGAAGTGACCTTTATTCTTGGGTAAAAATTTCTTGAATTTCCCAGGGATATCTTGGTCGGTCTAAATATGGAAACTAAGGAATTTCCATAAATCAAAATTGCACCGACTTGATTATCATTTGTGGAAAACTAACTCACAATAGTGACAAGTATTCCAAAACTTTGTGAATTTCTCGTGACAAATAAATTTAAATTACGATTATTTAACAATGCTCGTGATCATCCACACATTTATAGCTTCGATAGGAAGCCACCTAAGCCATAGTGGGGTTGAAAATGAAAGCTTTGGTCAGCATGATTCCGCTGCTATCAGAATACACTAGACTCGCCCCAAAAAAAACCTTTAGCGAGGATTCCTTGCCTCTTATAGGCATTATCATCTCAAGATTCAAAAATCTACTTTAAGAGGGATGATAGATAAAGAATTGCTGTGAACACCGCTAATTTCAAGACCTGTCAGGATTTATACAACTTAAATATTTCTGAGCCGCTGAGGTACAGCTGTCTAAAAATTATCTTTATTTAATGTTTAGGAGAATAGCTATCTGCTATTTCAGGAGAACCTAGCAGCAGTTTCCCTTCAAGTTATCAGTAATCAATGCCAAGAAAGATGAAATTATGACTGCCAAAAAAGAAATTAGTAGTATTTCTAATTCGCGCATCTATCCGACGTTTGAAATTGTGGCGATCGCGGCTTCAGCGGGGGGACTCAAAGCCTTACAAAAGGTTTTGTCAGTGTTACCAGCAGACTTTCCGGTGGCGATCGCCATCGTGCAACATCTATCACCTCAGTACCGCAGCCTGATGGCGGAAATTCTCAACCGCTGTACAGGTTTAGCCGTCAAGCAGGCGGCTGTTGGCGATCGCCTCAGTGCAGGAAACGTTTATATCGCCCCACCCAATCATCACCTACGAGTCAACCCTGACGGCTCTCTATCCCTTTCCCAAGCCGAGCGGGAGCATTTTGTACGCCCAGCAGCTGAGGTATTATTTCAGACTGTAGCGGAAAGTTATGGGGAACGGGCGATCGCGGTTGTCTTAACTGGAGGAGATAGTGATGGGGAGCAGGGAGTGCAGACAATAAAAGAAAAGGGCGGGCTAGTCATTGCTCAAGATCAAGAAACCTCGCAAGTTTTTGGTATGCCCTCAGCCGCGATCAATACAGGTTGTGTCGATTGGATCTTACCCATCAATGAGATTCCTCAGGCTCTGATGGAATTAGTCTTCCAGGGAAAGTTGAGTATTATCGGAACTAATAAGTAATGAGCGAGCCAGTAAACGACCCTGTATTTGAGGCACTCTTACAGTACCTAAAACGCAGCCGTGGATTTGACTTTACAGGCTACAAGCGTCCGAGCCTGATGCGTCTAATGAAAAAAAGGATGCAGCAGTCTGGGGTGCAAAGCTACGGGGATTATTTAGATTATCTGCAAGTCTATCCGATGGAGCTAAATCAGCTATTTGATTCGCTCTTGCTGAATGTTACGGCTTTTTTTCGAGACAAAGAGCCTTGGGACTACCTACAGGAAGTAGTTCTCCCGCGCCTGTTAGAAATACAGACAGGTAGCCAACCGTTACGGTTTTGGTGTGCGGCTTGTGCTTCTGGGGAAGAGCCGTACAGCTTGGCGATCGTACTGGCAGAATTACTGGGAACGGAGGAGTTTCGCCAGCGGGTAAAAATCTACGCCACCGATCTTGACGAAGACGCCTTGACTACAGGTCGCCAAGCTAGTTATACAGTCAAACAACTGTCCAATGTTTCTGAAAACCTGCGAGAAAAATATTTTGAACAGACGGGGATAGACTACATCGTCTGCAAAGAATTACGGCGCAGTGTGATTTTTGGTCGTCACGATCTTGTGCAAGATGCACCTATTTCTCGCTTGGATTTGCTGGTGTGTCGTAATATCTTGATGTATTTCAACCCCGAAACTCAATCCCGTATTCTTGCCCGCTTCCACTTTGCCTTAAATAACCCTGGCTTTTTGTTTGTCGGTAAGGCAGAGATGCTGCTGACTCACGCCCATCTCTTTACACCGAAAAACCTTAAATACCGCATCTTTGCCAAGGTGCAAAAAACTAGTTTGCGCGATCGCCTACTGATTATGTCAGAATCCGGCAATACAGAAGCCAGCCATCAACTTGTGAACAATCTCAATTTGCGCGATGAGGCTTTTGAAGTTTTAGCACATCCCCAAATTGTTCTAGATGCGGACAATCATCTAGTGATGGCAAACCGCAAAGCCAGAATTTGGTTTGGTCTCAGCACTCAAGATATTGGTCGCCCCTTGAAGGATTTGCAACTATCTTACCGTCCGACAGAGTTGCGAGCGCCCATTGAGCAAGCTAGCAACGAACGGCGTGTAATACAGATTCAGGAAGTGGAATATTCTCAGGCAAATAATCTCCTCTATCTGGACATTGAGATTACCCCCTTGCTAGATGGAGATAGCGATGTTTTGGGCACAACAGTTGTCTTCAACGATGGGTCGCAATACAAATACCTACAGCGAGAGCTAGAGCGTTCGACAGAGGAACTGGAAACTGCCTATGAAGAGCTGCAAAGCACGAACGAAGAATTAGAGACCACAAACGAAGAACTGCAAAGTACCAACGAGGAGTTAGAAACTACTAACGAAGAATTGCAAAGCACGAACGAAGAACTGGAGACAATGAATGAGGAACTCCAGTCTTCCAACGAAGAACTGCAAACGACGAATGAGGAAAACCGCAACCGGACTAAGGAACTGAACCGCATCAATGCCTTTATGGAGGCAATCCTCACAAGCTTGCGACTAGGAATGATCGTTCTAGACGAGCGATTGAGCGTCCAACTCTGGAATAGCAGCGCTGAAAAGTTGTGGGGGCTGCGCTCTGACGAGGCTGAAGGACGTTTCTTCTTTGATTTAGATATTGGGTTACCCCTAGAGCAACTACGGGAAAAAATTCGTACTTGTCAACTAGGAAAGGCAACAGAAGCGGTGGTAGTCGAGGCAATTAACCGTCGTGGTAAGACAATTCATTGTCGAGTCATCTGCACAACATTGATGGTCAACAATCAAGCCCAAGGAGTCATCCTGTTGATGGAAGAAAGAAGCGAGTAAGGATGGCAGGATGAAGGCTTATGGCATAGCCATTGATATCAGTGGAATTAGTTGTGTCAAGGTGAAATTTTTGAGTGATGTCTGAACCACAACAGCAGCATACAAAGCTATCAGAAGAACACGCAAGGACAGCATGTAGGCACGGGAAGGAGATCCAAGAACAGGGAAATTCTTTCCCAGATCCTGAAGTTGGAAAGGAAATCAGCCATTTAGGGGAGCTAGTTCAGGAGCATGGGGAAAAGTCTCTGGCTCATGCCCAGATAGCCCAAGAGTATGCAAAATCACCGGAGTACTCCACTGAGGCAGCCGAAGAACATATTAAGGCAGCCGCAGAACATATTAAAGCAAACGCCGCCCATATTGAGGCAACAGCCAAGCAACTAGAAAAAGCCCAGGAATTTCTTCAAGAATCCCAGAGATCCCTTAAGCAGAGTAAAAAGCGATCGCCTATCTCTGAGCAGGAGTAGGGAGCATCCTGGCAAGAGATATCTCTACACCACCCCTTGTTGAGAGTTGCAGGCAAAGACTGTAGGGGTGAGGTATAAAAAATACCACCCAATTAAGTAGGCACAACTAATTAACCGCTACAGATTGATCCCTACATAAATGGTAGTTCTGTAATTAAGATGGGCATTCTTAAATTAATACAGCGATGGCTTCGAGATAGAAATCACGAGGCGTGTAATGTTAGCAACTGGTAAACCTGTGGATGTGGATGAACTTGAGCAGCAGATAAAATCTTCCCAGCGGCGCTTAGACGAAATGCTACAAGGGGCGGAGCATTTGCCGCCATGTCAGCGCCAGTCCCTCATGAAAACGCTGCTAGAACTGACGCAGACAATCCAGAAAATGCAATCGACCAGCGAGGAACTGCGGTCTAATCAGGAATTGCAGACAACTCGCTTGGTTGTAGAAGCAGAGCGATCGCACTATCAAGAGCTGTTTACCTTTGCCCCCGACGCTTATCTGGTAACGGACACCAAAGCCCTGATTCTGGAAGCTAACCCAGCCGCCACAGAGCTATTACAAACCAAGCAGGAGTTTTTAATTGGCAAACCCTTGAGCCTGTACGTAATTGAGTCAGCGCGTCAAGATTTTCGTCAACGAGTGCTGGCGCTGCAAGGGGGAGAAAAAGTCAGTGCTTGGGAAATTCTACTGCGGCGTCAACCGGGACAGTTGGTACCCGTGGAAGTTACTGTCGCCCTCATCCAAGACTTTGATCGGCAGGTAAATCGTTTATGTTGGCGGCTTCAAGACATTACAGAACGCCAACGCTATACAGAATTAGAAAGCGATCGCTATTGCCTAGAGCATCAGCTCACTGAACAAACAGCCGTGATGATTGCCGCTAACCAATGGGTTCGCCAGGAGAGCGCAGAACGCCAACAAGCTGAAGCCGCACTCCAGCAGCACCTACAAAAAGAGCGCTTAGTCCGCGACATCCAAGGGCGAATTCGTGCTTCTCTGAATTTGGTAGAGGTGCTGAACACAACCGTGGTGGAAACTCGGCAATTTTTGCAAGCTGACCGGGTAGCGGTCTATCAAATTGAGTCTGATAGTTCGGGAATGGTGGTGGCGGAGTCGGTGGCTAAGGAATGGAGCGCGATCGCTGGTTCCAGGGTTGATGCGGCTTGGTTTAAAGAATCCATCGCCCTCTACCGGGAAGGCAACCCTAGTGCCATTGATGATATGACGCAGCTCAGTTTTCCTGAAGAAGTTGTGGAGTTTTTGCAGCAACAGCAAATTCAAGCGGGTTTAGCCGTACCCATTGCCTACAAGGGTCATTTTTGGGGAGTATTGATTGCTCATCAATGTTCAGCACCACGCCATTGGCAATCCGCTGAACTAGATTTACTGATGCAGTTAGCCGATCAAGTGGCGATCGCGATTCATCAGTCGGAATTGCATCAAAAATTAACCCAGGTTAATGCCGATCTCGAACGCCAAGTAGAAGAACGCACCGCCGAACTCCGACGCGCCCTAGAAGCAGAAGCGATACTGAAACGCATTACCGATAAAGTGCGGGACAGCCTGGATGAAAACCAAAGTCTGCAAACCGCTGTGCAGGAACTGACCCAGGGACTGAAAATCTACGGCTGCGATACGACGTTGTATGACCTAGAGCAACAAGTTGCCACTATTGCGTTTAAAACCACATCTTCAGGCTCGACTCCTCAAGGCGACATAACTATTTCTATGTCAGACTACCCAGAGGAATTTGACCAACTCCTGCAAGGTCAGCATTTCCAGTTTTGCAAGTTACTACCGGATAGCTGGGGTTCTGTCGCCATCTTCGCTTGCCCGATTTTTGACAATCAGGGTGTATTAGGCGATCTGTGGTTATTCAAGCAAAAAAGAGCCGCCTTCCAAGATTGGGAAATCCGCCTGGTGCTGCAAGTGGCAAATCAATTGGCGATCGCCATTCGCCAATCACGACTCTATCAATCGGCTCAAGCCCAAGTTGAGGAGCAACGAAAACTCAATCATCTTAAAGATGACTTTTTGAGTAGCGTTTCCCACGAACTGCGGACACCGATTACCACAATGAAAATGGCGCTCCAGATGTTAGCGATCGCCCTCAATCGTCATCATTCTCTATTTACTGAATTATCAAAACCCCCTAGCGACCAAAATAAGGTAGCCCGTTATTTTCAAATCCTGCATACCGAGTGTGAACGGGAAATAAGTTTAATAGATGACTTATTAGATTTGCAGCACCTAGAAGCGGGTGTTTACCCCTTGCGCTACACGACTATTCAAATTTCAGACTGGCTTACCCAAATAACCGAAATCTTTGAAGAACGCACTCAGAAACGCCAGCAACACTTACAAGTAAATATTCCCGATCAACTACCTAACTTATTTTGTGATTCTGTTAGCTTAGGACGAGTATTTACCGAATTACTCAACAACGCTTGTAAATACACACCCTCTACAGGAATTATTACCATTACTGCCGAAGCACAAGCAGAAACAATACAATTTAACGTTACTAATTCCGGTGTTGAAATCGCCAGTAACGAGCTACCTTTAATCTTTAATAAATTCTATCGAGTTCCCAATGTTGACCCCTGGAAACAAGGCGGGACAGGACTAGGACTTGCCCTCGTCAAAAGACTCGTCACCCACCTAGAAGGCACAATTGAAGTCGAAAGCGTCTCTAACCAAACCTGCTTTACGGTGACGTTACCGCTCCACCGCCCCACTCCCAGCGCTTAGAGGCTGTCTCTAAAGAATTGCAAATCCCTGGAGATCCCCCTAAATCCCCCTTCAAAAGGGGGACTTCCAAGAGATTTCGTTCCCCCGTGATATCAAAAGCAAAGCTTCCTCTGGCTTCCCCCCTTTTTAAGGGGGGCTAGGGGGGATCTATCCCATCCTTAGGCAACCTAGCCAGTTAAGATTACTTTAGAAACAGTCTCTTAAGGATAAACCGCGTCAACCATTAGATAAAGGTTTTAGCTCTGACTACAAGCCTTCAAAATCAGACCCCAGCCCTGACAACGAACCTATTAAAAAAATCCTACATTGTGTGGCAATGTAGGATTTATTCTCTGCTAATTACTTAATCAAGGATTGAGTAATTTAAAAAGATTATTTTCTCAAAATCACCCAAAGAGCATGAGCGATGCCAGGAATATAACCTAAAAAGGTTAAGAGAAGATTGATCCAAAAATCTGTACCTATTCCCACTTGCAGAAAAACACCCAGTGGCGGAATAAAAATTGCTATTAAAATTCTAAAGATATCCATGAGCAGTTTCCTTTAACGTTAGATTATTTGTAGCCATTCTGCGGTATTTATGCATCTATCTGGAGTCATAAATGCAAATATTAACCACCGCTAATTTTGGCTTTATAACCAAGAGCAGTCAAATTTTCTAGCAATTTTTGTGTATGATCGCCTTGAATTTCCAAAGTATTTTCTTTAAGCGTACCTCCACTACCGCACTGCGCTTTCAGCTTCTTAAGCAATTCGGCTAAGGTTTCCGGCTTGAGCTGAAAGCCACTAATAACCGTGACCGTTTTGCCTTTGCGTCCTTTCCGAGATGCCTGGATTTTCAGGTTTTGTTGATGGGGAGGAAGTTCCTGAACGCCGCGTTCAGTAGCGCCTGGGTTGCTGCTGCCAAATTCTTGATAGGCAACGCGATCGCTTTTAGAGTTGTTTGATTGGCGTTTGGACATAACAGATGAAGTGTGAAGGATGAAGGATGAAGGGTGAAGTGTGAAGGATGAAGTGTGAAGGGTGAAGTGTGAAGGATGAAGTGTGAAGGGTGAAGGATGAAATTAACAATCCCTTGTTTAATTTTTCTCTCTATCCCTACATCTTTCCCTACTGTATCCCCTGCAAGAATAGAGAGATGTTAGCTCACCCCAAAATTCTTATAAAATTGGTTCAGTTATCCCTTCTAAATTTATCCCGTGACCACGACTCCTCTATCTCCCAATCAAGCGACTGATAACGCCCCCGTACAGCAACCCGATGGACTCGGTCGGTTTGGACGCTTTGGCGGCAAGTATGTGCCGGAAACGTTGATGCCTGCTTTGAGCGAGCTAGAGGCGGCATTTCAAAAATACTGCAATGACTCTGAGTTCCAAGCTGAGTTGCAAGGTTTGCTGCGGGACTATGTAGGACGCCCTAGCCCTCTCTACTTTGCTGAACGCCTCACCTCCCACTACGCCAAGCCTGATGGTAGTGGGGCGCAGATTTACCTAAAGCGTGAAGACTTGAACCATACAGGCGCTCACAAAATTAATAATGCTTTGGCTCAGGTGCTGCTAGCCAAGCGCATGGGCAAAAAGCGGATCATTGCTGAGACAGGTGCAGGTCAGCATGGTGTGGCAACAGCAACCGTATGTGCCAGATTTGGGCTGGAATGCGTTGTTTATATGGGCGTTCAGGATATGGAACGCCAAGCCCTGAATGTGTTTCGGATGCGGTTGATGGGGGCAAAGGTGTCACCTGTTACCGCCGGAACTGGGACGCTGAAGGATGCCACCTCGGAAGCAATTCGGGATTGGGTGACGAATGTTGAAACTACTCACTATATCCTGGGGTCTGTGGCTGGCCCTCATCCTTACCCGATGATGGTGCGGGACTTCCATGCCGTGATTGGTCAAGAAACTCGCGCTCAAGCGCAGGAAAAGTGGGGCGGCTTGCCGGATATTCTCCTCGCTTGTGTGGGCGGTGGCTCCAATGCGATCGGGCTGTTCTACGAATTTGTTAAGGAGCCAACGGTACGGTTGATTGGCATTGAAGCGGCTGGGGAGGGCGTGGACTCTGAAAAACACGCCGCAACGCTAACTCTGGGTCGTCCGGGTGTCCTGCATGGGGCGATGAGCTACTTGCTACAAGATGAGGATGGGCAAGTTATGGAAGCCCACTCTATCAGTGCGGGACTTGACTATCCTGGTGTCGGCCCAGAACATAGCTATTTAAAAGATAGCGGTCGGGCGGAATACTACAGCATCAGTGACCAAAAAGCCCTGGATGCCTTTAAGCTGCTTTCTCTGCAAGAAGGGATTATTCCGGCGTTGGAAACAGCTCACGCGATCGCTTACTTGGAAACTCTGTGTCCGCAACTCACTGGTAGCCCTCGCATCGTCATCAATTGCTCAGGACGCGGTGACAAGGATGTGCACACGGTGGCAAAATTTCTCGATGTAGAAAGTTAATCTCTTCAACTGTGTAAAGTCTGTCCGCAGCTCTATTGGCTGGGGATAAGAAACGAAGTCCGCCTGTGCGGGCTTTTTTTGTCTCGTATAGCGGCGACTTTAGCGATCAAGGCTAGGGCAGGTTTTCAAACTCCCCCGTTAAATTTAGATCCCCCCTAGCCCCCCTTAAAAAGGGGGGAACAGAAATCTTAATCCTCCTTGTTAAGGGGGGAACAGAAATTTTAGTCCCCTTAAAAAGGCGAGAACAGAAATCTTAGTCCCCTTTATTAAGGCGGGAACAAAAATCTTAGTCCCCCTTAATAAGGGGGATTTAGGGGGATCTCCAAGTTTAAAAACACGCCCTAATGGGAACCGAGACTCTTGGCTAACGTCTTTTCAAGGATTGACTGTTGCGCGCGATCGCCATCTAGTCAAACGGTGCACTACCAGCAAATCCTAGACGTATGAACTAACATGCACAAACAATTAACAAAGCTTGTTCTCGGAATCCTCATGATTGCTGGTGGAGTCACAGGTTACGAAACACTCTCCAGTGTTAACAAAGACGTTACCCGCCCCTTATCTGCTAACGCCGCTCCTGTGACGAAAGCCACAACTTCTACTTCGCCCAGTGCGATTGAACAATCGGTTCACGCCCAGATTAATCAATACCGTCAGTCTCGCAACTTACCACCTCTGAGCTTAAATTCCACCATCAGCCAGCAAGCTAGAGCACATAGCCAGAATATGGCAGCAGGTCGTACAGCATTTAGTCACGATGGTTTTAACCAACGGGTAGCCGTAATCGGTCAAACGAGTCCTTATCGCAGTGCTGCCGAGAACATTGCCTACAACCAAGGTTACAGCGCTCCCGGAAAACAGGCAGTAGAGGGGTGGCTAAAAAGCACAGGACATCGTAAAAATATTGAAGGTCAGTTTGACTCGGCTGGCATTGGCGTTGCCCAAAATGCTAAGGGTGAGTATTACTTTACCCAGATCTTTATTAAGCGTCGGTAAGTATTAATGCAAGTGGAAAACTTTCAAGTTTGCGATCGCGACCTCTCGGATCAGCTTCTCTCTGTGTACCTGAGCGCAGAAGCCATTGCCGTAGATACAGAAACTATGGGGCTTTTGCCTCTACGCGATCGCTTGTGCTTAGTGCAGATCTGTAACCCTGAAGGATACGTGAGTGTCGTTCGCATTGCCAAAGGACAAACCGACGCTCCCAACCTCAAACGACTCATGGAAGCAACCAACGTCTTGAAAGTTTTCCACTTTGCCCGCTTTGATGTTGCCCAATTGCGCCACCACCTGAGCATCTTTGTCACCCCCATCTTCTGCACCAAAATTGGCAGCAAACTCGCCCGAACCTACACCAATCGCCACGGACTTAAGGATTTGGTGCAAGAACTTGAGCAAGTAGAACTCAACAAACAAGCCCAAAGTTCCGACTGGGGAAACGCCGCCAATCTCTCCGAGGAACAACTCAGTTATGCTGCCAACGATGTTCGCTACTTACTCAGCGCCCAGCAGAAACTAACCGCCATGCTAAAGCGCGAAGAACGCTTTCAACTCGCCCAGCAGTGCTTTGATGCTTTACCCGTGATGGTTTCTCTAGATCTGCTGCAATACAAAGATATTTTTGAACACTAAGAACTCCAACTGAACCCAACTCTGGCAGCCTACTTGGAGCGCCATCCTTAAGGTTTAAAATTCCGGCGAGGAATAAGGACAGTAAACGTTAAGTCGTCAGAGTCGCTGGCGGAATTGACTCAACCGGATAGCCCACTGCCTTCCACGCTGCATGTCCACCTCGAAGTTCCGAGATGTGAATATATCCCGCTTCCCGCAATTGGGCAGCAGCGATAGAGGTTTCCTCATCAGTTTCGCCGTACACATAAATATCCCGCGCCAAGTCGAGACTATTTAAAACTCGACTAATTAATTCGCTCATTGGTAGGGAAATTGCCCCCAAAATGTGGCTGATATTAAACTCATCGCGATCGCGTACATCCACAATCGTGAGGGCAGGTTCACCCCAATCTAAACGCGCTTTCAGGTCATATACGCGAGACTGGTTCTGTAGAGGCGGTGGCGTCGGAATCAAATCAGATAAGTCAATCATGTGTCGGAAGAATCCTTACCATGTACGGTACAGTTCTTTGCAATGTAACAATAAAATTTAAAATCTTCAAATTTTATGTAGAAATCTTGACCAAGTGTCTCTAATAAGCAGTGGTAACTACTAACTGATGAGATTTAAATCTATAGGTCAATATCTCAAAAAAACTTACCTCTACCCGATAGCAGAGAAATAACCATTCTAAAGACATAAGTAATAATACTGCTACCCTAAAAAGAAGACAGGGGAGCAGGAGAGAAACAATAATCTCTTTTACCGTTATGATATTCGGCTGCAACTGTACCCTAATAAATACAACTAAGCAGAATGTCACAGGCGTTAGCAACTATGAAGTTTTCATTGGCTTCAACCCGCGCCAGAATTGTATTATTCTTTGGTGCCTTTTTATTAGCACTATTTAGCGGGCTTTTTGTTCAGACACCCCCTAGTCTTAGCCAGTCGCCACCTTCCATCAATTCAAAACCGATTGAGCTTACCCAAGGATGGCAGTACCGCTGGGGCGAATCTCCTGTTGATATTGAAGGGGTGCCAACTTGGATTCAGGAAGACACCTTAGACTCTCAATGGCAAAGCTTTAAAGTTCCGGGGAAACTCTCCGTTCCGCCCGGAGAAAAGTTTATTTGGCTACGCGTTCCCTTACCAGACGGACTATGGCCCTACCCTAGTTTGTATATTCGAGGTATTCCTTACCTACTCAATACCTATCTCGATAGTCAACTCATCTATATTTTTTACGATTTAGAGCCTTCTGGGGCGGCAGAAATTAGAGATGAAAAATGGCCAATTGTTCCGTTGGAACCAGGTTTTGAAGGGAAAACTCTATTTTTCAAAGCTTATGCTGCCAATGATCCCACTTTGGCAATTGGCTTATTCAATCAAGTAACGATTGGCGCTCAACCTGACTTAATTAAAAACTTAATTATTAAAGATATCGATCGAGTTATTTTCGGATTTTTCTTTGTCTTCATCGGGTTATTTCCAATTTTAGTTTCCTTAAGAGGAAAACTTCAAAAACTATATTTATCCTTCGCTTTTTTGGCAATAGTTGTCGGGGTCTATACAATCGCCCGGACAGAAATTATCCCTTTAACTTTTAACAAATTTTTATTTTGGAAATATATTGAATATGCTTCATTTTATTTAATCCCTGCCGGAGTTTGCGCCTTCTTTGAGCAGATTTTTGGCAGAGGGTACAAATCGATTGTCTATCGCTTACTACAAATACATCTAGGTTTTGCCCTGATGGCTTTTCTTTTGGCAGGCACCCGTATTGTCCCCTGGAATTACACAATCTATCCCAATCACATCCTAACGATAGTGAGTGCAACGACTTTAATTGTTCTTGCTATTGGCAAATCTTTTAAAGGAGACATAGAAGCGAAACTATTTACACTAGGATTTGCTGCTTTCTGCCTCTCTGCCATTCACGATATCTTAGCCTATGTTTTTTATATTTTCCCTTGGCATGTAGAACTTTATTACTGGGGAATGTTCGTTTTTGTAGGATTTTTGGGGATTATTCTGGAGCGTCGCTTTACAGAGGCGCGTAAACGTCTACATGCTTACGCCGCAGAGATGGAAGAAAAGAATGCCGCTTTACAGCAAATAGATAAACTCAAAGATGAGTTTTTAGCTAATACTTCCCACGAACTGCGAACACCTTTAAATGGAATTGTCGGTATTGCCGAATCGGTGATTGATGGCGCTACGGGAAAACTCCCCAAGGCAACGGTTCTTAATCTTTCAATGATTGTCTCTAGCGGCAGAAGATTAACTCAGCTCGTCAATGATTTATTAGATTTTTCTCAACTTAATCACAAAAATATTGAATTACAAACCAAACCCATAGGGATGCGAGAAATTACTGATGTGGTCTTGATTCTCTCTATTCCCCTGATCGGCAAAAAATCTTTGCAAGTCATTAATAACATCGCTCCTGATATTCCTGCTGTGAATGCTGATGAGAATCGGGTACAGCAGATTTTGCACAACCTGGTTAGTAATGCTATTAAATTTACAGAAAGTGGCACGATTGAAGTCTCTGCTCAAGTTATCAATGACTATCTAGAAGTTGCCGTCAGCGATACAGGTATTGGCATCTCAGAGGATAAACTGACTTGCATTTTTGAGTCATTTGAACAAGCCGATGGCTCAATTGCCAGAGAATATGGTGGTGCGGGTTTAGGATTATCAATTACTAGGCAACTCGTACAACTGCATGGCGGTACGATTCGAGTTAACTCAACTATTGGTAAAGGTTCTCAGTTTATTTTTACCTTACCTATTTATCAAGGAGAAGCCTCTCCAACATTTAATCTGAAGCAGCTTTTGCCTCAAGCTTCAAAGCTAAAAGATTTGATGGAAACCTTCATCAATCCTGACGATAATAATCAGGAGCAGTTAGACTTGCCGACGCCAACTCAGGGAGAATTTAAAATACTGATTGTTGATGATGAGCCAGTAAATTTGCAAGTCTTATTCAACCATCTATCGCTGCAAAAGTATGCCATCACTCAAGCGACTAATGGCGTGGAAGCGATCGATATTATTGATAAAGGTTTTCAGCCAGACTTGGTTTTACTGGATGTAATGATGCCGAAAATGACAGGTTATGAGGTTTGTCGAATTATTCGTCAACATTTTCCTGCCCATGAACTGCCGATTGTGCTACTAACGGCAAAAGACCAGGTTTCGGATTTAGTAGAAGGATTTGGTGCCGGGGCAAATGATTATCTCACTAAACCGTTTTCAAAAAGTGAACTTTTCGCCCGCATCAAAACTCATATTCGGCTTTCTAAAATACATCTAGCCTCTAGCCGCTTCGTTCCCTATGAGTTTTTGAGGTTTTTGGGGAAAGAAAGTATTGTGGATGTTCAGTTAGGTGATCAAATTCAAAAAGAGATGTCGATTCTCTTTTCTGATATTCGGACATTTACAACGCTTTCGGAAAGCATGTCGCCCAAGGAGAATTTTGACTTTCTGAATGCCTACTTGAAACGGGTAGGCCCGGTGATTCGCAACCACAATGGTTTTATTGATAAATATATTGGGGATGCAATTATGGCGATTTTTCCCAATACAGCAGATGAGGCGTTGCAAGCGGCAATTGAGATGCAAAAACAGGTGACGCTGTTTAATGTTGAGCGGATGGATGATGGCAACCCAGCGATCGCGATCGGCATTGGGCTGCATACTGGGACTCTCATGCTAGGAACAATCGGCGAAGAACAGCGGATGGAAAGTACCGTGATTGCTGATGCGGTAAACCTCGCTTCTCGCCTGGAAGATTTAACGAAAGTCTATGGTGCAGGAATTGTAATTAGCGAACAAACTCTATCTCAGCTAGCCGACTCTCACCAATATAACTACCGATTCTTGGGACGAGTTCGGGTGAAAGGGAAAACCACTGCCGTGTCTGTATTTGAAGTGTACGATGGTGACTCAGATGAGGTGCAACGCCTCAAAAACCAAACCCATTTTGAGTTTGAACAAGGCGTGAGTCTCTATCATCAAAAAAAGTTTGTGCAAGCGCAGGAAATATTTCAGCAGCTTCTGCTCAAAAATGAGCAAGATAGAGCGGCAAGGCTATACATTGAATATTGCAAAAAATCCCAGACTACTAGGATTTCAGAAGTTGGGCAGGAATTTGAACCCTTAGGCTGGCAGGAGTCTTGATTAAGGCAATTTGCTTTTGTAACTCCAATTTCCTACCTAGTAGAGACGCTGCATACAACGTCTCTACGTTTAGTAATTCCTGACTATGAAGCAATTTAGTGCTTACCTTGGGACTCTTGGATGCGAGCAACAACGTTATAGTCGCCAGCGCTAGGAGGAGTTAAGGCTTCTTTTCTACCTTCAGTCGGGCCACCAAGAGCTTTCCAGCCTGCCAAGCCACCTCGGAGTTCCGCTACACGAGTAAAGCCAGCTTGACGGAGCTGGGATGCCGCCGTGGAGCTTTCTTCGTCGCTTGCGCCGTAAACATAGATGTCACGGTTGTGTTCTAGTGTGCCTTGGGCACGGTCTACGACTTCATCCATGGGCATTGCTACCGCACCCATGATGTGACCATCATTGAAGATTTCGCGATCGCTAACGTCTAAAATCGTAAAACCAGGCTCTCCCCACTCGAGACGAGACTTGAGGTCATGAGCTGTAGATTGATTTTTGAAATCAGCGGGAGTTGGAGTAACTTCAGGTAAGTTTTCTTTGGCGTCAAGTATTTGTTTTTCGACTTCTGATGACATAAATTTTTATTACCTCTTAATCATTACCTGATAATTTACCAAGAGATGTTTAATCAACCGTCCTTCTTGAGAGGGAGTGCTGAGAACTTATTCCTGAAGATAGAGATAAATCTTCCTGTATCAATCCGTATTAAACCGCGATCCCTATAGGTTTTGCAGCATTTTTGGTAGAGGCGATCGCACTTTCAGGGGATAGTTCCGCTCCTTAATTAAGCGCTTCAACTCATTCACCCGCCTACTTGGTGCCGGATGAGTTGATAAAAATGCTAAATTAGCTCCTTTTTGCTGACCCAGGCGCTGAAAGAAATCAGTTGCCCCCGCCACATGTCCGTAGTTTTTTTGAAGTAATGTTAAGCCGAATTCATCGGCATCTCGTTCTTGAGATTGGGAAAATTCCGCACGACTAACGGCAGTAATTATTGAAGCAGCACCTGATTGCCAAGAACCCCCATCCCCTAAAAACGTGGCTAGCACCAACTGCACCAACAACCCTCGTCCTAACCCCCGCAAATGGTCGCGGTGAGCAAAATGACCTAACTCATGCCCCAAGACCATCATTAGCTCATTTTCTGATTCCGCCTGCTCCACCAATCCCTGATAAATCACCACCGCATCCCCCGGTAGCGCCAACGCATTCACCGTCTTTTGAGGCACGTACAGCACCCGATACTGATGATTTTTTGCCTGTGACGGCGGTAGTTGGGCTTCTAAACGCTCTAAAAGCTGATTCAGGCTATCCTGCGCGGCTGAAGGCGGAGCTTGTCGCTCGTATGCCGGAATCACCAACGCCCCCACTTGTCGCTCTACGCTAGGCGGGATCAGCCAGATGAGAGCGCTAATCAGCCATCCCAACAACCAGATGACCACTACAACAAATCCGGCAAATAGCCCCAGCAGAATCAGTAGTTGGCGGTTACTCGGAGGAGGGTTGCGATCGCTTGAAGTTCCAGAAGACATAACTCAATTCACTTTCGGCCAACATAGATCCATTGATAAACCAGCATTACTCAGTTGCAGGCGGTACAGTTCCGCCAGTTCTTGACAACCTGACCAAACAACTACTTGTCCTTCCTGATCAATCTGCTTAGTGAGTTGCAAAACGCGATCGCTTGTCAATCCAGGAATGTACCTCATCAAGCATTCAGCAACATGATTAAAGCTGTTGAAACTGTCATTTAGCACAATTACTTCGTAAGCTTGGTCAGCCTCTTCAACCGATTTGAGTTCCGTCGCCTCAGAATCATTACTTTGATAAGCAACGCTTTTTGCCAGCGTTGGATTCAGTTGAAAAACTTGCTGATAATCCTCCATTACATGAGGATAATCTCCTAGCTGAAAGCAAGCTAAACTTCGCCCTACATACGCTTCCGCTAAATCAGGATTAATTTGAATTGCCTGAGTGTAATCTGCTAATGCCTCTTGATAATTGCCAAGGCTAGCGCGGACATTTCCTCGTTTAATATAAGCTTCGGCATCATCAGGATTAATCTCCACCGTCTGACTAGAATTCTCAATTCCCAACGCCATAAAATGCTCTTGCAACAGACGATGAATGAAAATATATCCCCCACCAACTTTTTGTAGAAAAGTCTGCTCGGCGGCGTAGTTGAGAAAACCAGCGTAGTTCCAGGGAGCATAGCCTTGACGATAGAGAACAAGACGCAGGATAAAGTGCCGGAGACTGGCTGTACCTCCTTGAGTAAGGGAGAGGATTAAACCGACCATTCCCCCAACTAAGACTAATATGTCCAACGGTTGTCCCAAAGAATCGGCGACTTCAGCTCCTCCCATCAAGCAAAGAATGCCTCCAATGAAAGCAAAAACTGACGCATTCCTAGTAGATTGCCAAATGCCTTGATTAGGAACCGTTGTTGTTTCTAAATCTGATCCAACAAGTCCACCAATCATTACAACAACTAGCCCTGTAACCACTCCCCAAAACAGCCAACCATTCAGCCCAACCCCCACGGCACAAAGTAAGCCATAAGGAAGTAATTTTTGGGCTTTGCTCCACGACCATTTCAGGCTTTCAACAGGCTTTATCTGTTCTACCTTTGTCCCTAATCCCACAATTATGCCGCTGACTATTCCCCACTTTAGTCCAAAGTTTAAATCGCCACCTACGGAGCAGAATAAGCCGATAATTAATCCCCAAAGCACACCACTCGTTAGCCTTACCCCAGTGGCGTACTGTTGGTAAGCCGGGGTTTTGCGTTTGCCATTTCTGAAGAAAGGCAGTGTAAATCCGTCTTTGAGGTTGAGTTGCAACCAACTGGGCTGAATACGCTCGATCAAGAGTACCGTTTGCGACTGCTGAGTCATCCGAAACGCCAGTTCGCTCAACCAGCGTACTGATTGCGCTTTTGAATACCCCTGGCGATTTTCTCGACGCGTCAACATCCGTTCGATGTAAGCATTAAACAGATGTTTGCGGTGTTCTTCAGTCGAGTTTAAACTTGGCAAGTCTGCAACCGACATCCCCTTATAGGCGAGGGTGAGGATGTTGAGCATTAGAGGTGTCGTCACCAACTCTTGCAGGGTTGTGTCCTGTTGCAATAGGGCACTTAGCGCCGCCATTTCCTCACCCCCAGCCGTGAGATAGCGATGCACTTGCTCACTGGTAAGGGGCTGGAGGTAAATGGCACTTTGCAGCCTCAGACGTTCGGGGAGGATTTCGTAATCCTTGAGGCGGCTACATACCACCATCTCAGTTTGTCCGCGTTCTTGGGCAAATTCATTTAAAGCTTGAACACATAATGCCCGTTGTTGTTCTTTGACTTCATCTAGCCCATCCAGCATCAGCAATA
Organism: Kastovskya adunca; assembly: GCF_059505785.1. NCBI lineage: Bacteria > Bacillati > Cyanobacteriota > Cyanophyceae > Coleofasciculales > Coleofasciculaceae > Kastovskya > Kastovskya adunca. The sequence goes on from NZ_JCACLG010000044.1 coordinate 19,201, forward strand.
GTTGCTGCTTTTTGAGCCACAATTGAGCGGTTACTCTGGGGATTTGATATTGGGTATAAAGTTCTGTAACTAACCATTCATTAATGGTTTGCGCTTCGCCTATCCAAGATGAGAGGTTAAAGACCACCGGAAGTGGCTGGTTAGTATTTTGTTCGGCGCGATCGCATAACTCACGAACCAGTTGCAATAATGTGGTAGTTTTGCCAGAACCCGGTTCACCGAGAATCAGTAGCGATCGCCCTGTTCCCAGTTCATCAAACTTATCAATAACTTTGGTATGGGGTGGCAAAATTTGTCTCGGTGCGTCAGTCGTTTCCCACGCCACACACCAAGGACATTGGATTGTATCCCATCGCTCTTCTAAACCCAGTTCAATCCGTCCCTTTCCGGATAAGGATTTTTTCAATACTCCTTTAAGCCAGTAATTTTTGACCTTATTGAGTAAAACCTGACGATTACGGTAACAATCTCTAGAAAAATCTTCAATGTTAGGTTGAGAGCTTCGTTCTGGAGGTAGCTGTTGAGTCATAGAAGCATCTGGTTAATAGTTCTGCTTTCCTTGTGCAGTTATAACTTCAGCTTAATCACTCTTAGTCGGACGAAACGGATTTAGGAAATTAACTAGCGTATAAAGTTCGCGAGACTGAATCCACAAGCGACCTTGCCCTTTAAAGCGACAAACTAATCCTTCACCCCCTAAAATCCCCGTTCTCAGACCCTTAAACGACAAGCCCCCCAACATCTCAACGTTGTAGTTCAAGGTATCTTCAAACGCCACGATGTAACCCGTGTCCACCACATAATCACCCGCTACCGGAATCTCCAGAATTGCCCCGTAGGAACTAAACCAAATATCCCCTTGACCCGTCGCCCGTAGGAGAAATAAAGACTCACCGCTAAAGAAACCTTTTTTGACACCTTGAAACTTGGTATCCAGTTCAACAGTGGGACTAGCGGCAACAAACCCCGACGACTGCACCATCAAAGCGTTGCCATTGAGGCGGTAGTGCTGAACATCACCAGGAATGCCAGGAGAAAGATATAGTTGCCCAGCTTTCCCTTGAGCCGTAAACTCGCTGATAAATAAGGATTCCCCGCTCACTAGGCGACCCAAACCCTTCATCAACCCCCCGCGCATATTAGATTTGATGTTAATCCAGGAGTCCATCGCCGCCATCGCCCCTGATTCCACTAACACCGATTGATTCGCTTTCAAATCAAGCCGCACAGAGGTGTAAGCCGGGGAATGTTCCAGTTCGTATGCAATTTCATTCATGGTTGTCAGTACTGAGTAGGAGGGATGAGGAATTTAATAAACCGCAGAGGCACAGAGGACACGGAGGTTGGAAAGAAGAGAGGGGATGAAGGGATGAGGGGATGAGGGGATGAGGTGAACCAGTAAGCTCTTTCATACTTCGTACTTCATACTTTCTCCCCTACTCAACACTCAGCACTCTTTTCATCCTTCATACTTCATACTTCATACTTCACACTTATCTTGGTGGTAGTTGCGAGCCAACTTGCTTCCCAAAGGCTGAGGGGTTGTGGGTTTGGCAAAATACTCGACCTTGACCTTTAAAGCGGCAAATTAGTCCTTCCCCACCTAAAAAGGCACCCACCCAACTTGAACCCGCTTTGGAAATCTCAAAGGATAAGCTTTTTTCAAAGGCGACAATATGACCTGTGTCAACGATGTACTCGCCGTTGATGGGTATTTCGTAAATGGCACCGAAGGAGGTGAGGATTAACTCTCCGTAGCCGCTGATGTCTAACCAAAAGACGCGTTCGCCGGAAAAGAAGGATTTGAATCCTTGAAATCCCAAGTCAATATCCACGCCGGAAGCACTACCGAGGTAAGAGCTTGCCTGCACGACTAAACCCACTCCTGTCATCGGATACAGCAGAATATCGCCCATCAATTTCGGTGCCAGGAAGACCTCACCGCCATTGGTGGGAGAGCGAAAGACGCTCATGAACAAGGACTCGCCTCCTACCATCCGCTTCAGTCCGCCCAGAATGCCGCCTCCTTTACCCTGACGAAGGGTGGTGCTGGCGTTGATAGAGCCGCTCATGGCGATCATTCTGCCAGCTTCGGCGACTAATTCGTCTCCAGCATTCATCACAACCCGCGCGATCGCACTATCCGGTTGATGTAAAATATCGACTTTCATTAAAAAACTCTCCTATCTTCGTCTAATCCCTAACGAATTTTTGGGCGGAGATACCGCACCAAGCCCTCAACACTGCGAGACTGGAGGTAAATTAGCCCTCGTCCAGAAAGGCGGTTGATTAAGCCTTCCCCCGATTTCATCGAACCCAGTAATCCGCCTGCTAGTCCGACTTTCATTTGAATTCCCGGCTCATAGGCAACCAAGTGACCGCTATCGACGATAAACTCCCCATTGATGGTTTTGGGCGTCAATCCGCCATAGGCACCAAAGAAGACCTCACCGCGACCGCTAAGCCTCAATTTGAATAGTCCTTCACCGGATATCCAGCTATTGAAACCTGCCCACTGCAAGCCCATCTTTACCCCTGGAGTATGAGCAATGTAGGCACCGGGTTGAAAGCAAATTTCGCCCTCTTTGAGGTCGATTCGGGCAATATCCCCAATGGTGGATTGAGTGAGTACCAGATCCAGGGGTCGTTGGGTGTTGTTGGTGAAGACGTTGACGAAGAGGGATTCTCCACCAAAGAAGTTTTTGAGGAGTCCTGAAATCAAGCCCCCAGAGAACTCCGTTTTCATGGAAATTTGGGCATCCATACTCGTCATGGCACCCGCCTCGGCGGTGATGCTTTCACCGGGGTTCAAGGTGACGAAAATGGCACTAAAGGCTGGCTTATAGCGGATGTCATACTTCACTACGCAATCTCCTGCGGCGACGAGATGTATAAAATCTCTACTAGTCTGGCAAGAGTTTTTCCAGTGTCCAGAAATCTTAATGAAACGAGAAGCACCCTGAGGCGATCGCGCCAATGGTATTAATACATAGATGTTGCACTAATTATTGAAGGTGAAATGTCCCACTAGCAAGCGAATCAAGCGAGCTTTTTCGTCATAAATACGCTGTTCGGGTCATCCGTGTAGTCAGCAAAAGGGTCTCGGTACTCGAACCCATACCGCCTGTACAAGGCTTGTGCTGGGGCGAACTCAGAACCAGCCCCTGTTTCCAAGTTCAGGCAATCGTAAGCACGCCGTTCGGCTTCTTTTATAATGTGTTCAAGAATCTTTGAGGCGACACCCCTACGACAGTGAGCCTTGACGGTACGCATTGATTTGACTTCACCGCTTCTTGTATCTAGTTCTTTCAGTGCCCCGCATCCGAGTAACTCCGATCCCTCCCAAGCCGTCCAGAATGTAATATCGGGCGATCGCAATGCCTCTAAATCAAGAGCATGAACGCTTTGGGGCGGGGTAATCTCATGCATATTTTCGAGATGTTCCCGGAGAAGGTCAGCGATCTTTTTACCTGTCAGGTCATCTTCGCGAATTTGCAACCAACTCATCTCAATTTGCTAAGGCAATATTGCTGAAATAAGCTGGATCTAGATCCCCGACTTCTCGAAGAAGTCGGGGATCTGAGCCGCAAGTTTTGCTTAAATCAGTGCCATTCGTATTAAGTCAGAGTTTAACATGGCGATCGCTCTTTACAAAAATCTGTAGCGATCGCCTCTTATCAATTTTTTTTATTGTTAGTCGTTAAATCTTTCAACTCACAAATTTACCCCATTATTACTTCCTTCCCTGGATAGATGCTTAATACTTTTATTTAAAAATCTCCAAGAAAATGTTAAGGAAACTGAATTTACTTTGCCTTTGTTTACATTCATTCCTGTAAGCAAGCAGTAACCTACCAAAAAAAGCTATCAGTAATAATACGATGGCGAACAAGTGGCGTTCGGCTTGGCGATCGCGCTGGGTTATTGAGACATCAGCTCGCATTAATTTCCCAATTCAAAATGAAAATTAATAAGTCTAGAGGCAGCTCACAAAGACGCCTGAAAAAGCTTTTGAGAAAATTAGGAATTCCTCGTATTTTAGGAATTCTTGTTGCCTTAATCCTCGTCTTCCAATTTTGGGTATTACCTGCCTTAACTCAGCAACCCGTTGTGATCACAATGCTGATGCAAGGTCAGGACTTGTCGAACTGGAGACCCCTTCTTGAGGAATTTCAACAACAAAATCGGGACATTCGGCTCAACCTTATAGAAGGGCCCTTTGATAGCAACCTGCAAGAGAACCTCCTCACCTCCGCCTTTTTGCTGGGAGACTCTCCCTACGACATTCTCAACCTGGATATTGCCTGGGTGCCAAAATTCGCCGCCGCTGGTTGGTTAAGACCCCTCGGCGACCGGGTTCCCCCCGAAGAACTCGCAGAACTAGTCGAGAACAATATCGAGGGGGGGCGCTACAACGGCGAACTCTACCGGATGCCGACAACCTCAGATGCAGGAGTACTCTACTACCGCACAGACCTCTTGCAGCAAGGTGGCTACGACCCCCCCGAAACCTTTGGGGAGATGATCGAAATTATTCAAGACTTGCAAAAGCCGGGAGATACCGACGCCGGAGAGACTGATTGGGGTTACCTCTGGCAGGGCAGGCAGTACGAGGGTCTATCTGCCATGTTTGTTGAGGTAATCGAAGGCTTCGGCGGCTTCTGGGTCAACCCAGACACGCTGGAGGTAGGTCTCGATCAACCTCAGGGAATCGAGGCAGTGGAATTTTTACGCAGCACCATTACCCGTGGTATCTCTCCTCCTGGTGTCACTACCTACGGAGAAGAAGAAACCCGCCTGTTGTTTCAAAGTGGTGAATCGGTTTTTCTACGCAACTGGCCTTATGTCTGGAGACTAGCGAATGCAGAAGGTTCAGATGTCAGGGGCAAGGTAGGTATTCGACCAATGGTGAGTTCCGTGGGCAATAATGGCGGTTCCTGCTTGGGCGGCTGGGGTTTAGGAATATCCTTAACCGCAGCTCACCCTGATGAGGCATGGCGTGTCATTGAGTACATGACTAGTAAGGAGACAATGCGGCGATTTGTTCTAGAAACTGGCTTGCTCCCCAGTCACAAAGACCTGTTTACAGATCCAGCAATTGTTGCCAAATACCCCTATTTCCCGCCACTGTTAGAGGCATTGCAACAATCGGTTCTACGTCCTCCCATTGCTCAATATGCTCAAGCTTCTGATATCTTGCAGCGCTATCTCAGTGCCGCTTTTACAGGCAGTATGACTCCAGAACGAGCCATGCAGGCGGCAGCGGCGGAAACCCGCAACTTACTGGGTAGATTAGCCCCCGCTCAAGCCTCACAAAACCCAGTGGAGGCTCAAAAGCTAGCAATTCGCTCTTAATCATCCTTCACCCTTCATACTTCAGATGACTACTGCACAGGTAAAAGACGTAATTCGGGAACGAGAACAGCGAACTGGCTGGTTACTGGTACTGCCAGCAATTATTGTGTTGTTGCTGGTATTTGCTTATCCCATTGGGCGGGCGTTTTGGTTAAGTTTCTTCACCCAAAATCTTGGCACCCAGTTGGAAACAGAATTTTCTGGCTTGTCCAACTATGTGCGGATGGTGGGCGATGGGCGCTTCTGGCAAACGATGTGGAACACCACTGTCTTTACCACCGCCTCTGTTTTGCTGGAATTAGTCCTAGGGGTGGGTATTGCCCTGGTACTCAATCAATCCTTTCGAGGACGGGGACTTGTCCGGACAATTACCCTCATTCCTTGGGCGTTGCCTACAGCCTTGATGGGACTTGCTTGGGCATGGATTTTTAACGATCAATTTGGTGTAGTCAACGACATCCTGCGCCGCTTGGGAATAATTGAGCAGGGTATTACCTGGCTAGGAGATCCCACACTGGCAATGATTGCTGTGGTTTTAGCTGATGTTTGGAAAACAACACCGTTTATCGCCATTTTGTTACTAGCGGGGTTGCAATCAATTTCCAGCGACCTCTATGAAGCGCATTCCATTGATGGGGCGAGTCCCTGGCAGAGCTTTTGGACGATCACTTTACCGCTGTTGATGCCCCAAATTGTGATTGCCCTGTTGTTCCGGTTTGCTCAAGCCTTCGGGATTTTCGACCTGATCCAGGTAATGACAGGCGGTGGCCCTGGGGGTGCGACAGAAACGGTTTCCCTTTATATCTACAGCACCGTGATGCGCTACCTAGACTTTGGCTATGGGGCGGCGCTAGTGGTGGTGACTTTTCTATTGCTGATTGCTGCTGTGGCGATCGCGGCTTATTTCTTGTCTAGGTCTCGCAGCAATGCCGCTGGAGCGCGTTAGTTTTCTCCCCCTTATTGTCTTCTAGTGAATTACTGACCTATGGCTGTTGCACAAAACCAACCCGCACAAGCATCGTCAAGCTTCAACTGGCGGAAAATTATTTTACCCCTCTCTGTCTTTTTGGTTGTGGTCTTTTTCACGGGGCCAGTTCTCTGGCAGTTGTTAACCTCATTCAAAGTGAATGCAGATATCTCTGCCGTTCCCTCTGTTTACTTCCCCCGTCGGCTCACCTTCGATCACTACCTATCTTTGTTCGGCCGCCGTCCGTTTACCTCATATATTTTGAATAGCGCTTTTGTGTCCATCACTTCGACACTACTAGCGTTAGCGTTAGGCGCACCTGCGGCTTATGCCTTGGCGCGGCTGCGGTTACCGGGAGAGAGATTCGTCCTGGCTGGGGTTCTGATTGTGACGTTGTTTCCCGCTGTCCTGCTGTTTTTAGGACTCTTAGAAGTCGTCAGAGTGACTGATTTGGGAAACAATTACCTCGCCCTAATTTTGCCTTACACGGCGATTAATTTACCGCTGACTATTCTAGTGATGCGGAGTTTCTTTCAACAACTGCCAAAAGATTTGGAAGATTCGGCGCGGGTCGATGGCTACAATACTGTGCAAATGTTGCTACGAATTGTGCTGCCAATGACGCTTCCGGCATTGGTAACAACAGGGATTCTCACCTTCATCGCGGCGTGGAATGAGTTTATTTTTGCCCTAACATTTATTACCCGTGAATCGATGAAAACTATCCCTGTCGCCACGGCGCAGTTAAGTGGGGCATCCGTGTTTGAAATTCCCTATGGCCCAATTGCGGCGGCTACAGTCGTGGGAACGTTGCCCTTGGTTGTACTGGTGCTATTGTTCCAGCGCAAGATTGTCCAAGGTTTAACGGCTGGGGCTGTTAAGGGATAATTTGGCTGATGCTTGAGTTTTCAGTTATTAACGTTATATCGGCAGAACGAGGCAAAAAGTGTGAATTCTGTGGGATAAGAAATATACATTTATTATTCGCGATCGCCTTTTTAATAACTGAAGACTGTTTTCGAGAAAATTATCCCACTTCACAAACAATAACAGCGAAATTTAACCCATCAATCGCACTGGCAATAAGCAATCAAAACTATGGCTAAACTTGAACTACATCATCTCAACAAAACTTACAATCCGAAGGTGATTCCCGTCAAAGACATCAGTATTGATGTGGATGAAGGGGAGTTTTTGACACTTTTGGGGCCATCAGGATGCGGGAAATCAACGCTTCTGCGACTAATTGCAGGATTGGAACCCCCAACTCGTGGCAACGTGCTGATTAATGGACGCGATGTTAGCCATGTTGCCCCTGGTAAACGCAATATTGCCATGGTGTTCCAAAGCTATGCTCTCTACCCCCACATGACGGTATATGAAAACATTGCCGCTGGTTTGAAGTTGCGAAAAATACCGTCTGAGGAAATCAAACGGCGGGTTGGGGATGTTGCCAACAAGCTGGGACTGGAAAACTTAATGGATCGCAAGCCCGGTCAGATGTCAGGGGGTCAACGGCAGCGGGTTGCCCTAGGACGGGCGCTGGTGCGTGAACCGGATGTCTTTTTGCTAGATGAACCGTTGAGTAACCTAGATGCCCTGTTGCGAGAGCAAGTGCGGGCGGATTTGAAACAGCTTTTTGAATCTCAACGGGCACCTGTGGTCTACGTTACCCACGACCAAACGGAAGCGATGACCCTCTCAACAAAGGTGGCGGTGCTACAGGATGGCAACTTACAACAACTTGATGCCCCACAAAACATTTACCTGCGTCCGGCAAATCAGTTTGTAGCGGGGTTTGTGGGGAGTCCGCAAATGAATTTACTCACCCTGAACTGTAAAGGCGATCGCGCCGTCTTAGGGGATTCCACAATTTTGCTGCCGAAGTTGCCAACTATGCCGTCGCAAATCATCATGGGCATTCGCCCAGAAGATGTCTCCCTCGCAGAACCAGGGGCGAGGCAAACTGTTCAAGGTCGAATTTTCCTCGTAGAACACTTGGGGATGCAGAACTTAATCAGCGTGCGGGTAAAGGGGGCAGAGTCCACAAGGCTCCGCGCTTTGTTGCCAATCAATCAAGCATGGGAAGGGGAAGAAGTCACCCTCTCCATTCCCGATGAGTCGATTCACTGGTTTGATGTGGGAACAGGCGATCGCATCCAAGGTCAGCCACAACAAATCACAGAACCAGCCACTCGTCCTGAATCCCTAGGTTTGCGAACAACTGGTGCTTAAGGCAAAAAAGCAAGGGTTGTGGAGATGTACTAGAGTCCCGTGCGATCGCATCTGAGGACGACAGTTACAAGGAATTGATATGAACCTGCCACACCCCCTTACCAATCAACCTTGCCGGAAGGTCACGCAAAAACGGGATTCGGAGGAAAAAGGGGGGCTTAAAAGCCTGTTTTGAGTCGAGAGCAGGAACAACAATCCGGCGCTGAATTAAGACTTGGAACCCTTGGATAATTCGCGTCGGTATTTCCCTGCGGCACTGAATTGCGGCTAAATCTTTCAGCCGCACCTGACCTGAGCGTAGGGGTTCTGCCAAGACATTGGCAGCAACAACCGCATCTTGGATCGCATAGTTGATCCCTACGCCAGCCACCGGTGACATTACATGTGCCGCATCCCCAATTAAAAGCAATCCCGGTTGATACCAACGCTTCACGCGGCTAGATTCAATAGCCAGAAATGCCACCTGTGACCAATTTTCCAGGTATTCCAAGCGCTGACGCCAGCTATTTGCGCCCTCGCCTAGCTCTGGCATCACCTCGGTAATCGATTCTTTCATGGCTTGTAAACCTGCTTGCCGCAATGCCTGATAGCTACCCTTGGGGATGAAGTAGCCAACCTGCCAATGGTCAAAGCGCTTGAGCAAAATCAAAAAGCGCCCGCCAATCGTAGAGCCGATAGATTTTTCTGGATCGCCCTCCTGACAAGGCAGACGAAACCACAAAACATCGATGGGTGGCGAGGTTTTGACTGGCTCTTTCCCAGCCAGTTGGCGGATACGAGAGAATCGTCCATCGGCACCCACCGTTAGGTGAGCGCGGATCTCATGCCAGCCACTCTGTTCCCGGTAGCGCACCCCTTGGACTATCCCATCTTCTTCAATCAATTCCTGCACATTCGCACCCATCACTAGCTGAAAATGGGGGTACTGTGCCGCTTCCGCCATGATCATCTCCAGAAAATCCACTTGGGGCAACATCGTTAGGTAGGGATACTTGCTCTTTAAGCGCCTGAAGTCAAACAAGGTAAACGCCCCTTCGGATGTCCTAAAGGTCAGCTGAGAAACCTTAGCGTGACGTAACTGTAGCAAGCGCTCCGCCAGTCCGATTTCTTCCATGATTTCCATCACCGAAGGGTGAAGTGTATCGCCGCGAAAATCACGATCAAAATCTTTATGGGCTTCTAGGAGTATGCAAGGGATACCCTGGCGTGCCAATAGAAGTGCTAAAACAGCCCCTGCTGGGCCACCACCAACAATAACACAGCTTGTTTCCTGCACACTTTGAATCTCAGGGGTGGTCGTCGAGGCATCAGGGTACGAGGAAGATGAGATTGTTTCCATGGGAGTACCTATTTAGCGATCGCTAAATTATTCTCCCCTCCCCCGCCCATCATTGAGCACTTTCTTCAAAGACAAAGGTAGCCGCAATGAACTTTTTCCCTTGTTGTAGCTAACTTAGACGGTGGCTTAGTTCGTAGCCGCGAACTTTATTTAGTCGTCAGGCTTTTTTTAGGAAAACAATAGAACCTCTCATCTGAAGGCATCTAACATAGGGTTGACCGCGAAGAAGTTGCTTGGCTCAGTCAGAGTTGAGGTCTCCATACTTCCAGTATTCCCATACTTAAACCCGATTTGGAGGGTCGCTATATATGTCACTTTTGTAGAGGCGTTAGTTCTCTACAAATTCTGAATCTTCAGAATTAGGACGCTCAACCGCTAGGTATTTCGCAGTGCTTTTACCGGAGCGAGTTGGCTGGCTCGCAACGCCGGGAGAAAACACAGAACCCACCCCAACAAGTAACGCGGAACCCAAGAACAACGCGACTGTTTCAATCTCAAATTCCTAGGGCAAGGTAAAAGTATTTGCCACGACAATAGTAATTCCGTGTACTGTAGCGATCGCGGCTCATCTTTAGGAATAAAGCAAAGCTTTGGCGAGCGAGGTCTTCGAGGATTTTCAGTTTCTCTGCTTCCGCCGTGAGTTCTTCTTGAGCTTCAAGCTGAGATTGGATCGCAACGAATCTCAACTATAAACCCATCCGGGTCGTAGCAATATACCCCTCTCCCCGTCGGACGGGTGACAGGCCTTTCAGCAATGGGAACTTCACAACGCCGCAGCACCTCAACCGCTTGGTCAAACAACTGCGGCTCAATGTCAAAAGCCAGATGGTAAGCACGGGTAAAGCCACGACTAGGATCGGAGTCAGGGGGCGTTAAATCCGGTTCCCAAAATAAGTCTAGAATCGTGCCGTCGGGAGTTTTAAAGTTAGCGACTTTCCCTGCTGCCACTAACTCAACAAGCGTTGTTGGAACCTCATCACCTGTCAGTTCGTGCAGACCAAGAATTGTCCCATAAAAGTGACGCGAAGCTTGCATGTCTTTCACATTCAAAGCAATGTGGTGAACGCTGCGTAACATTCCTGGGGTCAGGGCGATCGCTTGAGACGGGGGGATAAATACCATATTCTGTTGAAGTGTGAAGTATGAAATATAAATAAATTCAGGGGCTTGAAGTTAGGATGTCTTGATAGTTCGGCGACTAAACGGCTTACTATAATCAGATATTTCCCTTCTATCTCATATTAAAAAAAAGGGCTTGAGGCTATTGATGGACTTTCACCTTTCATCCTTCACACTTCATCCTTTTTCGTGGTGTTAGGTTGCGCTGCGCTTAACCCAACCTAACAAATCATAATTAATCAGCCGGACATGATATGAGGCTATTGATGGACTTTCACCTTTCATCCTTCATCCTTTTTCATCATCCGTGCCTGTTTCACCATTGCAATTAACGTGTGGTGAGCATCTTCTGCATCTGCAAGTACATGGTCAAAGTTGATGCGAAGAGGGATTGAGTTCCCGTTGATTTGGGCGGTGAGGTTCATTCCCTCAGCATCAATGCTTTCCATTGTTGCCGATGTGGTGCTAGAAGCCTCACCATAAACTTTGGCATAAAGTGCGATCGCCTCCGCGTGATCCTCGTTCATGTGCTTACAGATGCGATCGCTGATTTCTGGAGAAAATTGCTCAGACATAGGATAGGTTCACAACTGCTCGACAAAATCCGCAACCACCTTAACAAATTCGGCGGTGGATTCATAGGGTAAAACATTCCGTCCGGAAATTTGCTTACCTTCACCATTGGGCAGATGTTGTACGTATTGCACCAGGCGTTCGTTTGGGGTTTCGGAACTCCCCCGACTACTGATGCTGGAAGCTTCCTCTCCGAAGACTACTAATGTGGGTTGAGTAATCGAGGCGATCGCTTTTTCATAATTGTCTCGCCAGAAGCCAGCCAGGAATGAAAACACAGCATGGCGAGTGCTGGGATCTTCTGCACCAGCTTGCAAGCTATTTAGCCATTGCTGATCAACGTCAGCCTGATCCTCAAATAGTTCGCGCTCAGAAAAAGATTTTAAAAACTGACGACGACGGGCGTAACGGTAAAAGGCAGAACCAAGGGGGGAATCCAAAAGATTCCAGATCGCTTTTTGTCGCCACTTAGGAGTGTCTGTGGTGATCAGTTGCCAAGCCGGAGGGCCCGCTAGCACTAAGCCCTGCACTAAATTTGGCTCTTGTTGCATATTAGTCAGCGCGATCGCCACAGGTAACAATGCTCCTTGCACCACCACAACCACAGGAGTCTTCACCACCGTCTGCAAGAAGTGCTGTAACTGTTGCGCCCAATCTTGCGGCTCGTAGGCAACGTGGGGCTTATCGCTTTCACCACATCCAAGTAAGTCGGGATTGTAGATTAAGTTCGTCTGTCCCTGCTGGTACCATTGCTCACAAAATGGCTGCCAAAACGCATTGGATAAGCCAACACCAATGGGATGAATCAACAGCAAGGGTACGCCGGAAGCCTTTACAGAATCAGTTGGGCTGTAGAGCGAGTAAGCACAGCGATAATCCTTCCAAGTGTAGAACGGTGTCTCAGGCTTCGCTCCTGGCGCTTTTGATGGAGTTGTAGGAGAGTTCGTTGTCATAGTGGTTATAAAAGAATACTTTTACGTAAATATTGCCTCTGCTGTTATTAGTAAGCGCTTACCCCCTGATATTCCCCTCTCACTAAGGAGGGAAATCAGAATGACCACAACATCCGCTTCTTTGCTCTCCACGGCTTTGCGGACTTCGCGGACATCAAAATCTGCCCACAGGGCTTTGCGCTGAATCTGGGGGAAGATCCCTAGGTGGGTCAAAATTTGCGCGGCGTATCTGCCAGAGTCTAGTTGTTTTGTGGAAATTGCTACCGTTTTGATGCGATCGCTCGCTAAATCCTTAAAGTCCGAAATGGCAACCGGAGCGTTGGCAAGGGCAATTAACCTCGTTCCTCATTTTTTATTAGTGTGCCTAAGCGAGCGGCTCCGGTAACAGGGCTAGCAAATGTATTCATCTCCAAATCAGCGTGGAGACTACTTTTCCCCAATCGCTGTGCTAACCACGGCAATACCCACAATCTCAACCCACAGATAGCTTCCAATTACATCCCCACCGAGAACTGAGCGGCATCACGTTATTGGGTGCTATACAATCTTAGGAATGGCTGGAGTGGCAACTCTAACTGGAATAGTAATGACAAACTCAGTTCCTTGACCGGGCGCTGAAATGCACTCAAGCTGCCCCTTGTGTTTTTCGACAATGATCTGATAGCTAATCGGTAGACCTAAACCCGTGCCTTTGCCAACTGGTTTGGTTGTGAAGAAAGGATCGAACAAGTGGTCTTTCACCTCCTCCGTCATTCCCAGTCCGTTGTCAGCAATGCGGATGCAGACGCGATCGCCATCGATTAGTTCTGTGCGAATGCCAATTGTGGGGCGATCGCCCTTTGTCCGACTGGCTTCTGATAACGGACAACTCACCATTGACTCCTCTAGTGCATCAATGGCATTCGCCAGCAAGTTCATGAACACCTGATTCAGTTGTCCCGGATAACACTCAACTTCCGGTAGGGCACCATACTCCTTGATCGCTTTAATATCGGGACGATCTGGCTTTGCTTTCAGGCGATGTTGCAGAATCAGCAGCGTACTATCGATGCCTGCATGAATATCACATAGTTTCAATTCAGATTCATCAAGCCGCGAAAAATTCCGCAAGCTCAACACAATCTCGTAAATTCTGTCCGTTCCTAATTTCATGGAGGAAAGCGTTTTTGGCAGATCGGACAGGAGAAAGCTGAGGTCAATGCCTTCTGCTTTCTCTTGCACTGCTGGCACTGGGTTAGGGTAATGTTGCTGATAGACCTGAAGCAGGCTTAGGACAGCCTGCATGTATTCATCGACATAGACAATATTCCCCTGCACAAAATTAATCGGATTTTTGATTTCGTGGACAATCCCAGCAACCAGTTGACCTAGCGCCGACATTTTTTCGCTATGCACTAATAGCAGTTGTGACTGTTTGAGCTGGGTCAATGCAATGGATAACTCTGCAGTTCGTTCTGCCACTCGTTGTTCGAGTTCCCGGTTGAGATGATAGAGCTTTAAGTGAATATTGACACGAGCCAGCACTTCTTCCTGTTGGAAGGGTTTGGTAATGTAATCCACTGCTCCCAGCGATAGACCTTTTACCTTGTCCGTAGCGTCGGAAAGTGCGGTCATGAAGATCGTTGGGATATTTTGAGTGGCTGGCGAGGCTTTCAAGCGACGGCAGGTTTCAAACCCATCGACTCCTGGCATCATGACATCCAGCAGAATTAGGTCTGGAGAGACGGATTGCAGCCTCTCCAGCGCACTTTCTCCACTTTTGGCAACTAACACTCGATACCCTGCTTGTTTCAGCAACTCGAACAGCACTTTGGTATTGTTCGGATTATCATCCACAATCAGAATCAGACTCATTGGATGCGGACTCATGCTCATGCCTAAACGGATTGTTCAACGTGTTGCTTGACAAATTTGAAAATGGCTTCGTCATCCATTACTTGAACAAACTGGAGCAATTGTTGAGCAAAGAGTCGGTAGCGATCGTTAAGTTGCATCAGTCGGTTTGCTTCTTGTTCAGTGCTATCAATATCACCAATGCGGGCAGCCGCGTACAGGGCTTCTAGTTCCTCTAAAGGAGGACTGATTATCCCCGATGAAAAACTTGCCTCAGCATTGGCTGAAAGTTTTGCCGGAGCGTTATCCGTCTCATAAATCCACGATAGATTCAAGTGTTGACGGAGTTGCTCCATCAGTTCGTCAGATTGGACAGGTTTGGGAAGAAAATCGTTGCAGCCTGCTTGCTGACTTTGCTGGCGATCGAAGTTAAACACGCTGGCAGAAGAGGCAATAATTGCAGTGTTTTGGAATTCCGGCAGAGAACGTAACTGCTGCGTCATCTCTAGCCCTGCCATAACAGGCATTACCAGATCGGTGATAATCAACTCAGGTTGCCACTCAATGGCTTTGTCGTAGCCTTCCTGCCCGTTTACTGCTTCCAGCAATTCAAATCCTAGCGGTTCCAGCAGGTTAACAATCACCGATCGATTTTCCCAACGGTCATCAACGATCAAAACTTTTTGTTTCTCACCTTCATATCCAACGATATGGTTGGCAGATTTACCCACGTCTGGCTCAACCCACTCGTCGGATTCTATCAGTTCTACGTCAAACCAAAACTTACTCCCTTGACTGGGACAACTTTCGACGTTGATTTCACTGCCCATCATTTGCACGATTTGCAGGCTGATTGCCAATCCCAGTCCCGTTCCTTCTGCCATCCGTTCTTTATCCCCAACCTGTTCAAACGGTATAAAGATATTCTGAACTTGTTCCGGGGTCATGCCGACACCCGTGTCTTCGATTTGGAAGCGAATCTTCTGGATTTTGGCTTGGGGATTTTGAAGGGCGCTTTGCGCCGTTGCGCTAGAGGATTGGTCTGATTGTTGGGCATCGATGGCGGGGGATTCTGCCATAATGCCAACTTTGAAGGTAACGCTGCCTCGATCCGTGAATTTGATCGCATTGCCCAGCAGGTTAATCAGAACTTGGCGCAGGCGCTTTTCGTCGGCACAAACGGCAGTGGGCAAATGGTTAAGGGTTTCGTAGGTGAAGCAGATTTCCTTTTGTTCGGCTTTGATGCGGCACATTTCCACAATGCCATTGAGAAAAGAGGCAAGGTGGAAGCTTTTGCAGGAGAATTCCAGCTTGCGGGCTTCAATTTTAGAAAGATCGAGGATGTCGTTAATCAGCGTCAGGAGATGAGAACCGCACTGGTGAATGATCCCAATGCCATCTTTTTGTTTCGGATGCGCTGTTCTGTCACGCAGCAGAATTTGAGCATAGCCCAGGATGCCATTCAAGGGCGTGCGGAGTTCGTGGCTCATGTTTGCCAGGAATTCACTTTTGGCTTTGTTGGCGCTGTCAGCAACTTCTTTAGCTTGTTGCAGTTCAGCCGTTCGTTCTTCAACTCGGTATTCCAAGTCTTTGTTTGTCTGTTCGAGTTGAGACTGGATCTGTTGCAATACTTGCAGGGTTTGCTCTAGCTGCTGCGTTTTTTGTTGCAGGGCTTCTTCTGCTAGCTTGCGTGCCGTGTTGTCTCTGGTGAAGCAGCGGGTATGGATAAACTGACCGTTCTCGTCTCGGTAGACGCTGGAGTCAATCAGAACGTACTTAGTTGAGCCATCCTTACACACCATCTTGGCTTCGTAATTGTGCAGGATTTCGTTGGCAATGAGGCGGCGGAGGATGTCGTTGATGGTGTTTTGGTCGGCATGAAATTTAGCGATGTGTTGCCCCACATATTCTTCTGGAGCGTAGCCCAGCGACTCTAATTCAGATTTGTTTGCCCATAAGATAGTGCCGTCGGGTCCAACCCAGTGGAGGCATACCGCACCGTTTTCTACGAAATCGGTCAGCTTCTCAAATTGATGATGGAGTTGTTCTTCAGAGAATTGTTGCATAGCTATCTCATTTCTCAATCCTAGGACTCAACTATAGGGTTCCCTGAAATCTTTTTGAACTAACAGGCTCTTGTAAGCAACCCACGGCTAAAAGCGCGTGGGCTTCAGCCCGGATCAAGCCAATCTA
>NZ_JCACLG010000045.1:0-32221 GCF_059505785.1 Kastovskya adunca
GGGGTCTGGTACATTTTTGCAAGAGGTCTAGTGCCAACTTACTGGGGTTATTTCTATGCTACCTGTATTGTTTCCCCCTCCCGATTGCCTTTCCCGACCTTTGTTATACGGATTTCCGTCGTCTAGTCAGGGCACGGTATACCATGCACCTACTCAAATTTCTGCAACGTGCCTGTTGATTATGCGTTAATTTAGCTGAATAGTATTCCCTAGTTATCTTTTGAGGCTCCACCGTGCCTAAGCGTATCCCTTTATTCTCTCTTCTTGTTCTCCTAGGCTTACTGGGCGTGCAAGCACCGATTCTTGGACAGGCGCTTGTTCCCTATACTCCACAACTTGATTCCAAGGAACTAGAGCAGCAAGGCCTAAATCTGGCGCAGGATGCGATTCAGCTAGCACGCTTTCAGCAGTATGAACTGGCTGTTCCCAGAGCGCAGTTAGCAACGCAGCTTGCCCCAAAGAGCTTTCAAACCTGGTTTATTTTGGGAAGTTTATATGTGCAGACTGAAGAACTAGATAAGGGAATTGAGACGTTAAAACGCGCTCATTCTCTAGACCCTAAAGAAGCAGGTGTCTTGTTTTCTTTGGGTTCTGCCCATTTTCAAAAAGGCGAATATGACCAAGCAGTTAGTCAGTTGCAAGCGGGGTTGAAGATCAAACCCGATGTCCCCGAAGCGTTATTTGATTTGGGGAACTCGCTCTATATGCTAAAACGCTTCCCTGAGGCGATCGCGCATTACGAAAAAGCTGTTGCTCAAGAAAAGGTTTTTTGGCCGGCGATTAACAATATTGGACTGGTGAAGTACGAACAAGGTGATGTGAAGGCGGCGATCAAACATTGGGAACAGGCGATCGCTATTGATGGCGAAGCGGCTGAACCTCAGTTAGCTGTTGCCGTCGCCCTTTATGCTCAAGGTCAGCGCGAGAAAGGGTTGGCTTTGGGAGAAGCGGCAATTCGCCTAGATGGCCGCTATGCTGACGTGGAGTTTCTCCAGGAAAATCTCTGGGGCGATCGCTTACTAAGCGCCACTAAAACATTCCTACAAACTCCTCGCATCCAAGCGACTATTGCCCAAAGCGGAACACCACCGATGCAAATTGAGATGAGTCCTGAGTGATCTATTTGTTTTTCTCCCCCCGATCCCCCCTCCCCCATCGCCGCAATCAAAGATCTTTGTGGGAAAAACTTGCCGAAATTGCCATTAAATAGTACACATGTACGTAATGAGTAATTAGCCATAGCTGATCACAACTCGCCAACTCAGTAGGGATAAGGCACTGCCCTTGTCCCTACAACTTACCGACATCAAACGGCAACGTTTCCCGCTCACTAAATCTAATGTTCAATGAACGTTGAGAAAAACGGCGGACACGCAAATGCAGATCTTGAGGGTTGCGGCAGGTAACCTGCCGCAGGGGTTTTCAGGCGGACACGCAAAAAATACCAAGAGGCTGGTGGTTGCGGTGCAATGTTTGGGATAGCCTATCCCAACAAGCCCTTACTCTTTAGGTAGTAGTGCCATGATTTGATCGACAAACTGTTGATGATCGACCACAGGCTTGGAGATGTAGCCATCTGCACCGCTTTGTTTGAGAAAGCTTTCGCGATCGCCCTCCATGGCGTGAGCCGTCACCAAAATAATCGGCAAATTTGAAGTTTGGCTATCCGCTTTCAACATCTGTGTAATCTTAATGCCATCAACCGACTTGCCTTTGTAAACACTGTGGGCGAGGGAAACATCCATCAAGATAATGTCAGCCGCTCCCGACTGAGCAATTTGCATCACTTCTTCCACATCTTCGGTATGTTTCACATTCAAGCCGCCCCGCTTGCTGAGAATCTTAGAAAAAACACGAGCATTGATGGGATCGTCTTCTACAATCAGAACGGTTTTCATGGGTGTCATCGAGGAATCGTCTTCACGCAAAAGCGCAATAGTTGTATTAAGTCTGACAGGGACTTTGTGATATTGCCATCCCCAAAGCGAGCCGTCAGCACTCTCAGGTCAGAAATTAGGAACTAGAACTCATGGCAAAACAACTGAACCTGCTTGCAACTGGTCAGGTTATCCCCACCGCGTTACACGCAGAGATGCAACGGTCTTATCTTGAATATGCCATGAGTGTAATCGTCGGGCGTGCCTTACCCGACGTTCGCGATGGTTTAAAGCCCGTGCATCGGCGGATTTTGTATGCGATGCACGAATTAGGCTTAACGCCAGACCGTCCTTATCGAAAGTGTGCCCGTGTGGTTGGGGATGTTTTGGGTAAGTACCATCCCCACGGGGATCAGGCAGTGTATGACGCTTTGGTGCGCTTGGTACAAGAGTTTTCTAGCCGCTATCCCCTCCTGGCAGGTCATGGTAACTTTGGCTCGGTCGATAACGACCCTCCGGCGGCAATGCGTTACACCGAAACGCGTTTGTCTCCCCTGAGTCACGAGGCAATGCTCTCGGAAATTAGCGATGCCACCGTTGATTTTATCGACAACTTCGATAGCTCTCAGCAAGAGCCGATAGTCCTTCCTGCCCAGTTGCCGATTTTATTGCTCAATGGCTGTTCCGGGATTGCCGTGGGGATGGCGACAAATATTCCCCCCCATAACTTAGGCGAAATTGTCGATGGTCTGATTGCGTTGATCGACCGTCCCGACTTGCCCGATGAAAAGCTCTGGCAGTTAATTCCTGGCCCTGATTTTCCCACGGGTGGGGAAATTGTTGAGATCCAAGGGATTCGGGAGGCTTACAGCACGAGTCGTGGCAGCATTCCCATGCGTGGGGTGGTGAACATTGAGGAAGTGCAAGGCGGTCGGGGACGGCATCGGCGTCAGGCAATTATCGTCACAGAGTTGCCTTACCAGGTAAATAAGGCTGGCTGGATCGAAAAAATGGCGGACTTGGTGAACCAAGGACGCTTGGAGGGCATTGCGGACTTGCGAGACGAAAGCGATCGCGAAGGGATGCGCGTCGTCATTGAACTCAAACGGGATTTCCAACCGAGAAGCGTCCTGAAGCAGCTTTACAAGCAAACTGCCCTGCAAACGAACTTTGGGGCAATTATGCTGGCTTTGGTGGACGGACAACCGCGCCAGCTAACGCTACGGCAGCTATTAGAAGAATTTCTGCGCTTCCGCGAACAAACCCTGACCCGGCAGTACAACGACGAACTCCAGCAGGACGAAAAACGTCGGCATCTAGTCGCAGGAATGCTGACCTGTTTGGGGCAGGTAGACGCCGTGATTGATATCCTCAAAGCTGCCCCCGATGGCACAACGGCTAAAGTTTCCCTACAAGAACGGTTAGACCTCAGCGAAATACAGGCGGACGCCATTCTCGCTATGCCTCTGCGTCGGATTACAGGCTTAGAGCGACAAAAATTGCAGACGGAGTTTGATGAACTGACGGTACAGATTGAAGCATTACAGCGCTTGCTAGGCGATCGCCAAGAACTGCTCAAAGCGCTGAAAAAAGATTTGCGATCGCTCAAGCGTAAATATAGCGATCGCCGACGCACCAAAATCCTGACTAAATCCGCTAGGAGCAATAGAGACGCCAAAACTCAAGACTCACCCTCCAAACCTCAGGACGCACAACAAAAACCTCAGGACTTACTTCTTGAAGAACCAACCCCTGAAGCAGAACCCGTCCTGCTGGAATTTACTTATAAAGGTGCGGTGCAACGACAGCGCCCCACCTCTGACAAAGCCCCTAACTCCTTTAGGAAAAAAGGCGATGGCATTGTTGTTGAGACACAACTAACTCAAACTGACCAAGAACTGATCCTGATTACGGTTACAGGCAAAGCCTACAGCGTGAAAGTGCAGGATATTCCCCCCATGATCGGGCGAAAATCTGGCGTTCCCTTAGCCAACCTGCTGCCAGAATCTGCCCAGCCCGATACCGTTGTTACTCACTTCCTGCTTCCTGATGCCCCAGAAAAGCGCGACTTAATCTTGCTCTCACAAAACGGTAAAATTAAGCGCTTATCTGCCTCTGAACTTACTAACCTCACCAGTCGTGGATTGACGTTGATTAAGCTCAAAGAAGACGACCAATTGCAATACGTCAGTCTTGCGGAAGCTGGAGAAAACATCGTTATCGCCACCAGCAATGGTCGGCTGCTGCGTTTTGAAATTAACGACGAACAACTGCCGATCATGGGACGCACCGCCCAAGGTAATCAAGTCAGCCGCTTGCGGCGTCGGGAGCAAATCGTCGGCTGCGTAACCCTGAAGACAGCAGATGATCTCCTGCTAGTGACTCAACAGGGATACGGTAAGCGCCTCCCTGTCGCTGGCATTCGTCAAGCCAATCGCGGCGACCTCGGCACCCAAGCGCTGCAATTTAAAACCTCCGCTGACACTCTCAAAGCCATGCTTCTTGCTCAGCCGAAGACGGAAATTATTTTGGCAACCAGCACAGAACAGATGGTGCATGTACCGATGAAATCCGTCAAGTTATTGAACAAAGATGGCGCGGGTTCGCAGTTGGTGAAACTTAAAGCCGGGGAAACGATTGCAAAAGTTACTGTGGTAACGGAGGAGAATTCTTGAGAAGAAGGAGTGTTGAACGCTTCCCGGAAAGGCTGTGGATGCTCTCCACGCTAGGGGGACTCTAACTAAACGGAACAGCGATCGCTCCTTGGCTCACTAGCACAGACGAGCCACCCACCCGAATTGCTACGATATCGCCATCTTGTTTATCGGCTTCCACCTGTAGCAAGCTAGGGCGTCCCATCTCCCATCCTTGTTCTACAACCCAACGCAATGTACCGTTAGTTTCGTCGCGACGACTGCCCAAATACCCGGCTAGGGCGGTGGCGGCGGCTCCTGTGGCGGGGTCTTCATCAACCCCCAACGCCGGGGCAAACATACGCGATCGCACATTTGATCCTCTTAACTCGGTGTCATCGGTAAACACATACACATGGGGTGCCCAATAGTCGGCGAGTACTTGCTGCCACTTTTCGCGGTTGAGTTGAACTCGCTGTAAGACAGAGCGATCGCGTAAGGGTACAAACAGAAATGGCACCCCACAAGAAACCGCCTGTACTTCCCCGTCTGCTAAAAAGTCAGTGGTTTCGAGAGACAGCACGGCGGCTAAAGCCTCTATAGACGGAGGCGCGGCACCAAACTCTGGCATTTTTGCCGCACTCAGTTCCGAGTAAACGGGTTTACCCCCCTCAGCGCGAATTTTAACAGCGATCGCTCCTACTTCTTCTTCTAAGACAATCGTTGTCTCTTCCCCGGTGAGGGAGATTTCTCCCGTTGCGGCTAAAACGTAGGCAGTACCAACGGTGGGATGTCCAGCAAAAGGAAGTTCAACCCTTGGGGTAAAGATACGCAAACGGCGGTCATGTCCTGGGGTCTGGGCTGGCAGCACAAACGCCGTCTCCGAGAGGTTAAACTCCCTGGCAATCTGTTGCATTTGTTCGGTGCTGAGTCCTTGAGCATCGATTAGGACGGCAAGCTGGTTGCCCCCAAAGACTCGATCTGTAAAGATATCAGCCGTGTAGAAACGGTAGTGTTTGAATTCCATTTTTCCTCTCTTACCCTCTGGGTTTTTCCATCAAAATTAACAGTTTTGCCGAAATTCCTAGAGTAGTTCACCAATAGCACTAAAATAATTTGCTCAAGCCGCTCATTCGACAGCCGACTTCCTAGCACCGCCCCAGAAAAAGCGGTAACAACAGCTCCAGCAATCAGGGCAAACACAGCAGGTAACAAAGTGAGAACAGGCTGAAATGAAAGTGTTCCGATGCGGGTTGCCAGTGCTACGGTAATGGTGACTAAGCTGACGGCGAGATTCAGGGGTATGGCTTGGCGGGCAGAATACCGCAAGGAACCGACTAAAACGGGCAGCCGAAACTCTGCACCACCTAAGCCCATTAGCCCACCTAACAGCCCAATCGGCACTGCGCATAGAGGAATGCCAGTCGCGGGCGGGAAAATGAATGATTTTGCTTAATGCTCACGGCTAAGGTACAAATCGAACAGTCAGTCAATTATCTAACGCTCGCATCAAGGGTACTATTCATCGTGGCGCAGGTTGTTCTAGAAAATGTTTATAAAAGCTTTCTCGCGCGTCAGGGCGAGCCAACCGCCACTCCCGTAACGGCAGAACCTTTACTCTCGCCTACTGATGAAGCGCCAGCGATCGCCTTTGACAAACCTGCACAGCAATCACCCACCAGTGTCAATGTTTTGCGGCGAATTAACCTCAGTGTAAAAGATGGCGAGTTTATGGTGCTGGTGGGACCTTCTGGCTGCGGGAAAAGCACCTTACTGCGCGTGATTGCTGGGTTGGAAGACCTTACAGGCGGCAATATCTGGGTGGGAGAGCAGCGAGTTAATGATTTACCTCCCAAAGAACGGGACATCGCCATGGTGTTTCAAAACTACGCCCTCTACCCCCACTTGACGGTTTATGACAACATCGCCTTTGGGCTACGGCGCACGCAGAAGCCTGGAGACATGGCACCCCGCCGTTCCCGTAATCAGTCTAGAGCGATTGAGATGAGGGTGCAGGAGTGGGCAGAGAAAGCGCTAGTGTGGATAACGCGATCGCTTCCTAAAGGACTGCGGTATCTTTCTGAGCCGGAAAAAGCGGTTGACGAGCAGGTGCGTACTGTTGCTCAGTCATTACAAATCGAGCCGCTGCTGAACCGATTGCCAAAAGAACTCTCCGGCGGACAAAAGCAACGAGTAGCACTAGGACGGGCGATTTCCCGCAACCCGCAAGTGTTTTTGATGGATGAGCCTCTATCCAACTTAGATGCCAAACTCCGCACCGAAACCCGCTCTAATATTGTGAAACTTCAACGTCAACTGGGGACAACCACTATCTACGTCACCCACGATCAAACCGAAGCGATGACAATGGGCGATCGCATTGCGGTGATGAATCAAGGGCAAATTCAGCAAATTGCCCCACCTTTAGAACTCTACAACCACCCGGCTAACCAGTTTGTGGCAGAATTTATCGGTTCTCCGCCGATGAATTTCCTACCTGTTCACTTCAAAGCCCCCCTACTGATCACTCACCCTCAGTTTCGCTTCACGCTTTCAGAAACCTGGGAAACGGCACTGCAAAAGTACGACGGGCAACAATTAATCCTCGGCATTCGCCCAGAACACTTGCAGATTGCGCCTCCTGCTCCCAAAAACTTGCTGGTACAAGTTGAGCTGGTAGAAGCTTTAGGTAACGATACTTATCTATCCGCCTGTCTCTGCGAGACTAGCACGACCTTACGGGTGCGAATTCCACCGGAGCGAGCGGTGAAAGTGGGTGAGCAACTTTGGCTCTCGATGCTACCAGACAAGATTCACCTGTTTGACCCAAAAACCCAATTGGCGATCGCCTCACAAGTAGCTGATTAAAATACTAAATTTATCGTTTTTTGTCAACCCCGGCTGTTGGGATTACAGGTTTATAACCTCAGAGGGATAGATCCTAGCCCGAAATCAGTTACATTTATTTACATAGAGCAGCGGTCAAGCAACGAAAGCTGCAAGAAAAAATATTCGCAAAGAAACAGTTAACAACAAAAATGACTAACTTAAACAACTCCCCCAACCAACCGATTATGAATCCTGAAGAGCGCAATGCTTGGAAAGGTGGCTTCAGCCCTCAAGCTGAAATCTGGAACGGTCGTCTGGCGATGCTCGGCTTTGTAGTCGCTCTAGCTATCGAACTTTCCTCTGGTCAAGGTGTACTGCACTTCTGGGGCTTGCTGTAAGACGGTTGCGCCATAAAAATTTAATCCAAATGATTGGGGATGCCTTTAGGGGTGTCCCCAGTTGTTTATGTAGCGGTTGAGGAGATGGGTAAGGCGATCGCAAATTCTGTTCCTTGACCGACTTCAGAGGTAACACTGAGTTTACCACCATGTTTCTCCTCCACAATCTGACGAGCAATAGACAACCCTAAACCCGTACCTTTGCTAGCCGCTTTTGTAGTGAAAAACTGCTCAAATGCCTGTTGCTGCACCTCAACGGGCATCCCTTTACCATTATCGGCAATGCGAATAACGGCAAATTCATCGCTTCGTGTTGTCTGAATCCGAATCTGAGGCTTAGGGGGTAAAGATTCTTCGAGAACATCAATTGCATTAGCAAGCAGGTTCATAAATACTTGGTTCAGCAATCCTGGATAACATTCCACTTCCGGTAAATCGCCATAGTCCTTGATGACTTCAATTGCAGGAGATTGGCACGCCCTCTCAGCACTTGGCTTGCTGATTCCCTTCATCCGATAACGCAAAATAGTTAGGGTACTCTCCAGCCCATTATGCAAATTAATCCGTGCCCTATTTTTTGTATCAGAACGCGAAAAAGTCCGCAGAGAAATCGATATATCCTGAATTCGTTCGGCACTTAATTGCATCGAACCCAGTAACTTTGGCAAATCTTCCAGCGTAAACTCAACATCAATATCTTTCAGGGTTTGTTGGAGCTTTAATGTCGTTTCAGGACAAAACTGTTGATAAAACTCAATTACCTTAGTCAGCTCAGTCACATACTCAAACGCTGGGGCTAAATTACTCGCAATACATCCAATTGGATTATTGAGTTCGTGGGCAATCCCTGAAACTAATTGTCCCAAAGTAGACATTTTTTTACTCTGCACTAGTTGTAAATGGGATTGTTGTAAACTCTCTAAAGCTTGTGAGAGTTCAGCCGTTCGTTCTGCAACCCGTTCCTCAAGGGAGTCTTTCCACTGTTGGAGTTGTGCGTTTTTCTCTTCTAGCGCTTTAGTCAACTGTCGTAATTGCAAATGTACGTTGACTCTAGCAATCACTTCCTGTTCTTCAAAGGGTTTAGTAATGTAATCTACAGCCCCTAAAGAAAGTCCTTTGACTTTGCTGTCTGTATCTGCCACTGCTGTCATAAAGATGACTGGAACTGCCTGAGTCAATGGATTTGCTTTCAAGCGGGCACAGGTTTCAAAACCATCAATCCCTGGCATCTGCACATCCAGCAAGATTAGTTCAGGAGTCTGCTGAGCAGCAATATTAATAGCACTAACTCCATCCATTGCTACCCGTACTTTCAGTTTTACCTGTTTAAGGGATTGAGAAAGTACCGATAAATTAGTTGAGTTGTCATCTACGATTAAAATAAATCCTGTCGGATGCTCATGCATGGTTAATACTTTAAAAAGTTATGTAGTGGGATTAAATTGTTTGAGTAAAGCCGCTAATGAATTGAGTTCGTAGTTTTCAGCCAGTTCTAAAATTTGACGAACAAAGGGAGTGAGTTGAGCATCACATTTGGCAAGTTGCTGTGCTTCCTCAACAATTCCATCCAAATCTCCCATTTCCACTTGCTCTTGGAGGTGTTGTAATATCTCTGGTGAAGGTAAAATTAGAGAATCCAAATCGCTTTGTGGAATAGCGGAAGCCATTGCACCGGAAGATGCAACCTCAGTGTCATAAATCCATTCCAAGTTGAGGTAGTACTGGATAAATTCTAGGAGTGTTTCAGCCTCGATGGGTTTGGGTAAAAATTCATTCGCACCCGCCGCTACACTTTTAAATTGATCCGCTTCAAAGACACTGGCAGAAGAGGCGATCGCCGGAATTTCTCTAAACTGCGATAACTGTCGTAGATGTCTCAGCATCTCAAAACCATCCAACACAGGCATTACCAAATCAGTAATAATCAGGTCAGGACAAACCTTTACTGCTTTGTCTAAGCCTTCCTGACCATCAACGGCTTCAATCACTTCAAAACCAATCAGTTCCAGCAAACTCACTAGAACAGAACGGTTTTCCCAACGGTCATCAACCACCAAAATTTTCCGTAAGGCTCCCTGATAGCCAACAATAGTTCCGTGCTGAACCACCCGAGAAGAGTTTGCCCAGTTTTGCGCTTCCGGTAGTTCCACCTCGAACCCAAATTTGCTACCTTTGCCAAAGTCACTCTGGACTTCTAGGCTCGTACCCATCAGCAAAGCAATTTTTTGACTAATGGCGAGTCCCAACCCAGTTCCTTCTGCTTGTCTTTTAGTATCTCCAACCTGCTCAAAGGGTAAGAAAATTTTCTCTAGCTGTTCTGAAGTCATGCCAATTCCCGTATCTTCTACCAAGAAGCGAACTCGATAAACAGGAATTGAATTTTGCACAGGTGCGGTATCTGCTTGGGTAATCACTTCAACTTTGAGAGTGACACTCCCCTGATCGGTAAACTTGATCGCATTGCCCAAAAGATTAATCAATAATTGCCGCAAGCGCTTTTCATCAGCACGAACGCCAGTCGGCAGGTTTGTGTCTATTTCGTCAATAAAGGTAATCCCTTTTTGCTCAGCACGAATGCGACAGATTTCCGCAACACCTTGTAAGAAAGCCGGAAAGTGAAAGTCGCTCTGATTCAATTCCATTTTCCGGGCTTCAATCTTAGACAAATCGAGGATATCGTTGATCAGCATCAACAGATGAGAGCCGCACTGATGGATGATGCTCACCCCTTTAAGCCCCTTTTCCGTCATCGGTTCGCTGCGTTGGAGAATTTGGGTATAGCCCAAAATCCCATTTAGAGGCGTGCGTAACTCGTGACTCATATTGGCAAGAAATTCACTCTTAGCTTTGTTGGCATTGTCAGCCGTTTCTTTTGCAGATTGCAGTTCTGCGGTGCGTTGTTCCACTCGCCGTTCAAGTTCTTGGTTAGTTTTTTCCAATGCGGTGAAAGAGTCCCGCAATTGCTGCGCCATGCGGTTAAAAGATTCAGCCAGAACATTGAGTTCTTTGACCCCTGTGGATGCAATGTTTTGCTCTAATTTCCCTTCCGCGATCGCTTCAGAAGCCTGACTCAGCCGCCGAATCGGTCGAGCAATCCAGCGAGAGGTATAAAAGCCTAAAATCGTTGCCAGTCCCAACGCCCCTAAACACAGCAGAATTGTATTGGCTGTGTTGGCATTAATTTGTCCCATAAAATCAGATTCGGGCATGGCAACAACCACCAACCAATCCAATCCCCATTCATCTTTCCAAGGTGCCACTTGGACAAATTGGCGCTGACCCTGCACCATGAACTCTAGTTGCTGACGCTCTTGAATCACCTTGAGACTGCCAAAGTGGTTTTTCAGGTATTGAGAGGTTGCTTGAATTAAAGGATCTTGGCTTTCTACGCCTCGCAAGCGTTGGGGGAGTTTATTCACTAGAGAGAACACAGGCGCATCGCTGGAATTAGCGACTAAAAAACCATTGCGCTCTAGGATAAAAATTTTACTGAAAGGGCTAACTTTGATTTGGCGTAAAAAGTCCCCGATTTGGGAAAGGCGCTGTTCGACCCCAACACTGCCAATTAGCTTGCCGCTTTTGTCGTAAAGGGGCCAACTCGTGGCAATAGAAAGCGGGTAATTGTTGGTTTCCCACTGATAAATCTCGCTCCATCTGGGCTGACGTGTTTCAATTCCTTTGGCATACCAGCCTTCTTTTTGATACTGGTAATTTTTAGTAATTTCAAATAGCTCAGTGGCTTTGCCTTGCTCATTTGCAGTGTAGTTGTGGAGGTCAGCGTTGCCGTAGCGTTTGGGTAAAACTAAGCTGATATCGGGGGTGCCATGGTGGGGTATGGTTGCCTCGCGATAGTAACCAGAGGCGATAAATTCTCCCGTTGGAGAGCCGAAAAGGATGTATCCCACGTTGTAGGTTTTGACTTGTTTGAAGAAAAATTGCGCCAGTTGGTCGGCATTTTCCAGGTTGAGCAATTCTAGGTCTATCTGTTCGCCATTAATTTGGGTTAGATAGCGAGTTGCAGAGGCATAGCTATCGAGGTGTTGGTTGACTCGCTGACTGACCTCAGTTTCTAATCGGGCGGCTAGTTCGTTAACAGCTTTTTGTCCATTCCGCAGTGATAAGTAGCCTGTCAGTCCTACCGCCGCAAAGATTTGCAGGATAAAAGGAACGACTAATACAGCCCGCAAGGGGATTTTAGTGGACTTTGACAGCATGGCACTAAGAACTATTTAGCCTAGGGTATACGTCTTAGAGTTCCCAAGTTGGGCGCATAACCACCTGTCTACTCTAAAATCTGTACTTATTGCTACAAAAAGTCACAAAAGCGATCGCGCCACCGTTTTCCAGTCATGGCACCACAAAAAGGGCATTGCCGATCAAGGGATGAATCCCTCCGTCACAGTCATTGAAATACGAAGCTTTGAGGTCGTTTCAAACCGTTAAAATAGAAGTAAAGTGTTGCTGAAACATCTATATTAGAGCGCTTATGACGACTGCTACACTCGCAAAAACCAAGTATGAAGCAGTTATTGGTTTAGAAACCCACTGCCAACTCAGCACTGAAACTAAGATTTTCTCAAGTTCCTCGGCAAAATTTGGTGATACTCCCAACACCAATATCGACCCCATTTGCTTGGGGCTGCCAGGAGTTTTGCCTGTATTGAATCAGAAAGTTCTTGAATATGCGGTGAAAGCGGGTCTTGCCCTAAACTGCCAAATCGCCCCCTACAGTAAGTTTGACCGTAAGCAGTATTTTTATCCTGACTTGCCGAAAAACTATCAAATTTCTCAGTACGATTTGCCGATTGCTGAGCATGGTTGGCTAGAAATCGAACTTCCCGATCCCGATGGCAACCCGATTCGCAAGAAAATCGGCATTACTCGCCTGCACATGGAGGAAGATGCTGGGAAATCTGTGCATGGGGGAAGCGATCGCCTTTCTGGTTCTACCTACTCTCTGCTCGACTACAACCGTGCTGGTGTAGCACTTTTAGAAATTGTCTCGGAACCCGATATCCGTTCTGGACAAGAGGCGGCAGAATACGGTCAAGAGCTGCGCCGGATTATGCGTTATCTCGGTGTCAGTGATGGCAACATGCAAGAAGGCTCCCTGCGCTGCGATGTCAACATTTCTATCCGTCCTGTGGGACAAAAGGAATTTGGCACCAAAGTCGAAATCAAAAACATGAACTCTTTTAGTGCCATCCACAAGGCAATTGACCACGAAATTGAGCGGCAAATCGCGGCGTTGGAAGCGGGAGAACCAATTTTCCAAGAGACGCGGCTTTGGGAAGAAGGCGCTCAACGCACTGTGAGTATGCGGATGAAGGAAGGTTCTAGCGATTATCGTTATTTCCCGGAACCAGACCTGCCTCCCATTGAAGTCTCTAAAGAGCAGTTAGAGCAATGGCGCAGCGAGTTACCGGAACTTCCGGCACTAAAGCGGCATCGTTATGAAAACGAGTTTGGGCTTTCTGCCTACGATGCGCGGGTGCTGACGGATGACCGCTTGGTTGCCGAGTACTTTGAAGCAGCGGTGACGGCGAATGCTAATCCTAAGCAAATCGCTAACTGGGTGATGGGAGATATTGCCGCTCACCTCAACACAGAAAGGTTGAATATTGACGCGATCGCTCTTAAACCCCTCATCCTGGCAGAACTCGTCACCTTGATTGAAGATGGCACCATCAGCGGCAAAATTGCCAAAGATATTCTGCCTGAACTGCTGGCTCAAGGCGGTTCTGTCAAAGAATTGGTCGAACGCAAAGGTCTGATTCAAATCTCCGATACTGGCGAACTCGAAAAGATTATCGACGAAGCGATCGCCGATCATCCTAAAGAACTCGAACAGTTTCGCAACGGCAAAACCAAGCTGCAAGGCTTTTTCGTCGGACAGGTGATGAAGAAAACCAGCGGTCGCGCTGACCCCAAGCTGACTAACCAAATTCTGAGTAAGAAGCTCAAAGGCTAGTCCACCTCTTGTCGGGGCAAGAAATTTTTAGCCCCAGACCAAGAAAAATCGCATCTTCATCAAAAAAACATGAAATAGGGGGTGACACCCCTCACCCCCCTAATGCTATATTGTGATAAGTAGATGCACCCTGATGATCGGGAGAGTTACCTAAGTGACTCTCCTTTTTTTTGTCTTTACTCAAAACCCACTCCCTAGTAACTTGAGACTCTAGAGAAGCAGGAGAGCCGGGGAAGTAGTATCTTTTGCCACTTGGTATAGCAACAAATAAACAATTCTTCAGTGCTCCAGCTTGGTATAATCGCCTTTCAAACAAGGTGATGGGTTGGAGGAGGACGTTATGTCAGACTGGCAGGAAATTTCTGGTGGTGTCACCGCTCCTAAGGGATACCGAGCAGCAGGAATTGCAGCCGGACTAAAGCCCTCAGGACTACCGGATTTAGCCTTAATTTTGTCTAAGGTAGAAGCGATCGCTGCGGGTGTTTTTACCACCAGTCATGTCCGCGCCGCTTGCGTAGATTATTGCCGCCAACGCCTGCAAGCCAAACACAGTGCCAGAGCAATTCTCTGCAATGCCGGACAAGCGAATGCTGCTACCGGGGAACAGGGGTGGAAGGATGCGATTGCTAGCGCTCAGTTACTCGGACAAGAGCTGAATATTTCTCCAAACTCCATTCTCCTTGCTTCTACAGGCGTGATTGGGCAGCGAATTCCCATGGATGCTCTCAGCGCAGGCATTCCTAACCTCGTCGCCGCTGCTTCGGAAACAGGTTCTGACGCCGCCGCCAAAGCGATCGTTACTACCGATTTAGTCACCAAATCCATTGCCCTAGAAACCACCATTGATGACCGCCCGGTGAGGATTGGCGGCATTTGCAAAGGATCGGGGATGATTCACCCCAACATGGCGACGTTGTTGGCGTTCGTCACCTGCGATGCGGCAGTCTCAACCTCCCTATGGCAACAGATGTTGAGCCGCGCAGCAGATAGAAGTTTTAACCAAATTACCGTTGATGGGGATACCAGCACCAACGACACCTTGATTGCCCTGGCAAACGGTCAATCCCGAACGGCTGCGATTACAGAGATGGGAGAGGAAGCTGAGAAATTAGAAGCGATGCTGACGGCGGTTTGTCAGTACATGGCAAAAGCGATCGCGCGGGATGGAGAAGGGGCAACCTGTCTGGTCGAAGTGCAAGTTACAGGCGCAGCAGATGACGCATCGGCGCGTCAAATCGCTAAAACCATCGTGGGTTCCTCTTTAGTCAAATCAGCCATCTTTGGTCGCGACCCTAACTGGGGACGCATCGCCGCCGCCGCCGGACGTGCAGGCATTCCCTTTGAGCAAGAAGACCTGAAAATTCAGTTGGGAGACTTTTTGCTGATGGACAAGGGTCAACCCCTACCCTTTGACCGTGGGGCGGCTAGTGCCTACTTGAAGCAATCCGCCGCCGGAGCTTATTTAAAAGAGGATACGGTTTTAATCTCTGTCAGTGTCGGTAATGGCTCCGGAACCGGAGCGGCGTGGGGCTGCGACTTGAGTTACGACTACGTGAAGATTAACGCGGAATATACGACTTGAAGAGGCGATCGCCTTTCAGTATTGCTTGAGGGCAAATACAAGTCGCGGCTATAAAATTTAGCTCCCTGGCGCGGATGAGAGTCAAGGGGGCGCTTTGCTTTGAGGCATAATCTCCTCAGTTACTGCATTAGGGCTAATTTTAATATTCGACTTTTTTTGGGGAACAATTTTAGGCTCTAACCTTAGCGAGATTCTATAAACAGAAAAACGTAGTGCTTTAGATAGGCGGACTAGCCCGATCAAAAATGTATCGTTAATAACAGTTACAGAGTTCAGCGCTCAAAACACTATATGCAGTGCTTGATCCTGAATTAATGCGCTATCTGTAGTAGGTGTAGCGACTGACTCTGTAAGTTTCAACTCAAACAGAAAAACAAGAATCTTTGGAGATTTCAAAATGAATAACAATAAAGCACGGATCGCTTCCATCCTGAGTGGTAGTTTGCTGATGTTGGGAATTCCAGCGATCGCATTCGCCCAAGGCGCGCCGATGACACAAACTTTAATCGCCCAACAGCAGGAAGGACAAGTTACTTTCGGTAACTTAGTTGCCGCTCTCAACAACATTAATGCTCAGATTGGTGAACTTAATGCGCTCAACGACCTGACGGTTGAAGAGGTGCGGGTTGTAAGTGCCGACAATTTGCTCAGGGGCAGTAATATCCGGGCACTGAATAATGTACTGAACAGAAACAATGTAGAGATTGTCGAGCTACAGAATGTTCTCAACAACAACGAGATCATTAAAGATGCTCTCAATCAGAACAATGTTGCCGTTACTGACGTTATTGCAATCAACGTTCTCAGCGGCGGCGATGTCGTGGTCTTCACTCGATAGTAGCCACTTTTTACTACTAATACCAGAAGCTTTTGGTTAAGTTACTGCCCCTCTATTTCGGTACCAGATAGAGGGGCTATTTTATTGCAGCTAGCCACTTATAAATTGGCGGCTAATTCCTCTCGCTTCAGAATTACCATGTTGTTGCCGACAACCGGAGTGCGGGCAAGTAAGGTGCCTTCAGGATCGACAATTTCTAGCTTGCTAAAGTCCAACTCTTGAGAACGGCTCAACGTTTCGTCTGCCAATTTGTTTTGTTGAGCGGGTTTTAGCTCGTACCAGCGATCGCTAACGGTAACAATCAAGCGGCTTCCCTGAAAGTTAGCTTGAATCGACTGAATTAACCCCCCGGTATACTTTTCTGTGATTTCGCTGACTTGCGTTTGAATCGAGGCAATCAGGTTTTGCTCTGGAGTGAGTTCCGGTGGGGGTGGTGGTAGCTCTTTTACAGGGACTTCTGGCTTCGGTGCTGTCAGCTCTGGAGGGGCTTCAACCTCAGCGGGAGGAGCTTTAGCTTGCTGGGCGGGTGTCTGTGGTAAGAGTGCCGCTGTTGTCCACAGGATAACAACAATGAGTGCCGCGATCGCGCCTGTAATTGCCCAGTCCGATAACTTTGCATTCAAAGATTCTGGTAGGAACGAGCGAATTTTTCCTAGTACACCATCCCACAAAGTCTGAACTCTGGGGAAACTCGGCAGCACGCGATCAGTTAGTTTCGGTTTTGCTGGCTTTAACCCTTTTGGCTTAACTGGTTCCTCAACAACTGGTGCTGGAGTGGAGACAACTGGCTGCTCAGTGCGGCTTACAGGTATAGGTTCTGGTGTCGCTGTTGGCGTCTCAGTAGGCTCTGTAATTTCCTCAAACTCTACGTCTGATGCTTCTGTTGGCACATCCAAGACAGGTTCCGAGGTGGCTGCATCGAATCTAGGCGTCGTCGCTGACGGTGTAGCCGTGGGTGGAAGTTCAGCCACTGGCTCAGTCTCCAGGCTTTCCACAACACCTTCGAGTAGTCCGATAGTGCCGCGCAAGATTTTGATAGTCTGCGCCTTGAGAAAGGGTTGCTCTCGGTTTCTCATGGACTTCACCGACTCACTGCTAGTTTGAAACTTTGTATCTGACTCTTCAGTCACAGGTGGTATTTGTGACCTTTGCGGTTGTGAATTGGCTGATTCTGGCTGCTTTGGTTGATCTTCTGACATGCAATCTCCCTCCTAGGCAGCACCAATCGGCATAAATGCGGTAAATTCTTACGGGAAGCTGCCCCTACAGGACAAATTTATCACTTCTATCGACCTTGCCCGCAGTCTTGAGCTAAACGATCGCTAGGAAGAACATTAAATAGCCATGAGCATGAAACGTCGTAAATTTATTATTTTAAGTACTCTTAGTGGTTTGGGTTTAGCGGGTTTGAGCAAACTGCTCCACCGTCAAATAACTCAAAGCAGCGCTGCTAACTCAACAGACGGCGTAAACTTCGTCTCAGAATCAGGGCTAGCCACCTCAACCGACACCCTCCGCAACTCAGAACAACCTCTGCTCCGCTTTGTCTCCCTTGCTGACACGGGAACGGGTGCAACAGGTCAATACGCCGTAGCAGCGGCAATGACTCGCTTTCACCAGCTCAATCCTTATGATTTAGCCGTCCTCGCGGGAGACAATATTTACAACGACGGTGAGATCGAAAAGATTGGTGCCGTGTTTGAGCAGCCTTATCAAGGGTTGCTGCAACGGGGCGTCAAGTTTCAAGCGGTTTTAGGCAATCATGACATCCGCACCGATAACGGCGAGCCACAGGTACGTTATCCGGGCTTCAATATGCAGGGACGTTACTATACCTTCCGTCGTGGCGATGTACAGTTTTTCGCCCTTGATACCAACCACAATGCTGATTGGACAAATCAGCTTCCTTGGCTGGACAAAGAACTCAGCCGCAGTGATGCACCCTGGAAAGTGGTTGTTGGACATCACCAAATGTACTCATCCGGTCACTATGGGGTAAACCATGAGCTGATTAAAAAGCTGACACCCCTATTTCAGCAATATGGCGTTCAGTTATATATCAACGGTCACGACCATACTTATGAGCGCACGCACCCGCTCAATGGCACGACTTATTTAACCTGTGGTGCAGGGGCAGGATTACGACCCGTCGGGCGTTCTAAGTGGACGGCTCACTCAGCATCTCAGCTAAGTTTTGCGGCGTATGAGGTGTATCGCGATCGCCTAATCCTTCGCGGTATCAGCACCGACCATCGAGTGTTCGATCGAGCCGTAATTCCTCTAAAATCGGCTTAATTTATTTGTCAGATTGACCGAGCAATACAGGAACTACGTATAGGCTGACATCACCCTTTTTTGAGTATTTTTCACTCATATTTGCTTGCATGTCACTGAAATTTCACCTTGTAAAAAAATACTAATTTAATCGCTGAATTTACTCTTCAAATAATGACGCAGGTTTGCTGGAGTTCTTGCAAGCTTTGAGTGGCGACAGCGATCGCGCTAGCTAGGACATTTAGACGGAAATAGTAGACCAAGCTTTGATTGTGGTAAAACTGGGTGTGAACTGCAATGGTGACAAGTGGTTCTCAAAAGATATCGCAGCGAGCAACAGTCAATGCCTCACCCGCCATCCTATCGAATCAACTTGTCAGATGGGCAAATGAGGCTACTAGAACAGATAAATCGTCGTCTTTCAATGCAAAAAATTAAGTTGAACTGTAAAGTCATTGCCACTGCGCTGATGCTTCTAGCGCTGGCACCACAAGGCAAGGCTCTTACCCAGGAAACCTATCCTCCTATTTTTCTTTTGAGGACTCAATGTGTTGATACGGGAATTGGTAACTGGAGTCGCAGAACTGAAGATGTGGCTGTCGGTAAAGCTGTCTATACATCCAAAATGTTTGTAGGGCCAGGTGACACTAATGCCTCCCTGACTTGTAGAATTCAACCGAATACGGCAGGCATTAATTTTCAAACCTTGCAGTTAGGATTTGGAATGCGCGATAACGATGTGAATAGCCCTCCTGTGACTGTCAAGGTTTATTTAGATGAGGTTGAGGCGGTGTCTCGAAACCTTATTCCCGGACAACCCGCAGAGGTAGAACTCAATATCGCTAATATCGGCAATATTTCTCTAGAAGCTACTTGCTCTAACTCAAGGCGTTACTGCGATCGCGTTTACTTCTGGGATGCGTCTCTAGTAGCTGAACCTATGCTCCCAACTTCCAGTAAGTAATTACCCCCGTTAAGCATGGAGATTGGCTTGTTCCTGTAGCCACGGATCGACAGGCTGCCCATCTTTACGCCGTAGTTCAATTTCAATCAGCATCACCTGCTCAGAGCCTGGTGGTGCTGGTTTTTTATGAAAAATGATGTCATAGGTATTAGGGTCTTCGTTGCGCTCTGTCAGCCAATCTTGCACCTTGGTAGTAGCAAAGAAAGACTGCCCTTGCTCGAACATGCGAGTTACCTGCATCTGTAGCGTATAAGGATTTAAGCGAGGCATATCCAACTCCTTTAGCTATAGATTTCAGTGTAACTGGCTGACTGCTGAATTTTCCTCTTTCTAGGTGGCGATCGCAGAAGCCCTTTAAAGGAGCGGTAAAAGCTGTACGAGAATTTTTAGAGAAGGCTGGAATTGAGCCGCCGGGGGTGACTTAATAGTTTTATGAAATACAAAGGATATACAGCTCATCTAGAAGTAAATGAAGACGCCGGAATTCTTTTCGGTAGAGTTATCGATATTAAAGATGTTGTGACATTTCAAGGTCACACTGTTGATGAGGTGCGCGACAGCTTTCATGACTCAGTTGATGATTATCTGGAGTGGTGCGAGGAATTAGGACAAGAACCTGACAAACCGTTTTCTGGAAAACTTCCCCTTCGTACAACTCCAGAACGTCACCGCCAGATTTTCATCGCTGCTCAAAAAGCAAATAAAAGCATTAATGCTTGGATGGATGAGGTTTTAGGAAAAGCCGCCGAAGACGCGATTAAAAGGTGATGCTAGAAAAAACATCAGCCATTACTGGCGCAATTCGGCTACAAATTCATTTACCGCATCGTATTGATCGGGATGGGCAATGTAACGCAGTAATAAAGATAGGTCTAAATCTGGGAAAAATCCGCTCCTAGAAACTTCTTCATACTCAGAAGCGGCATTTAAACGAAAGACTCTCAGTTGATTAGATTTCCAGAACCAAACTTCAGGTACTCTTTTAGGTTTGTATAACTCCCGTCTGTCGAGCGTGCCACTGGTGATGATGACTTCAATTACGATGTCGGGAGTTTCTTTATCGCTGCCAATGCAGTAAGACTCATCCGGTATACCAGAAGCATATCCCGGTTCTTCTAGGGTAAATCCGCCACGACCATAGAAGCGGATACCTTTTTCTCTCATGTAGGCTTCTAGCAAATAACTTAAAGTCCTTTTCACATACTCGTGTCGCTCTCCAATCGGAGACATAATTTCCATTACCCCTGATAAATAGGAAAGCCTGACTTCTCGATGGTTTTCTAGCTGGGCTTCTATAGTTTTAAACTGCTCCCAACTAATGCCATATAGAGTTATCAGCTTTTCCTCCTGTGGTGGCGTAGCTTGTTTGTCTGCAACCGAGATAGCCATGGAAGCGATCGCTCCTAAAAATCCAAACCCAAAGCGGCGCAGAAGTACGCAGAACTTTCTTTGCGAACCTTTGCGCTAACCTCTGCGTTAAAAATAAATTCTACTCCCCCAAAGCCGAGTGTAACTGGTTACGAGCTTCCTCTAGAGCTTCTGCGAGCTTATTAGGGTCGCGTCCCCCAGCTTGAGCAAGATTCGGACGCCCACCGCCACCACCGCCGCAAACTTTAGCAATTGCGCCGATAAACTTCCCAGCTTGCAGTCCCTTTTTGTTAATTTCCGGGCTAAAAGCAGCAACAAGGCTGACTTTATCGGGAGCAGGAACTGAGCCGAGAACGACCGCACTTGCACCCAGCTTTTGCTGCAAGCGTTCCGCCGCCGTCTTCAGGGCATCTGGATCGACATCTTCCATTTGAGCAATCAGGATGTTGTAGTCGCCAATAGATTCAGCTTTGGCTAACAACTGGTCAGATTTGGCGATCGCCAGTTCTTGCTTCAGCGCCTCTAGCTGCTTTTGGCTATTCTTTAGCTCAGTTTGCAGATTCTCAACCCGTTCTGTGAGTTCTTCGGGTTTAGCTTTAAAGCGATCGCTCAAATCCCTAACCACTTTATCGCGCACATTCAAGTAATCCAACACCGCTAATCCTGCCACCGCTTCAATCCGGCGAATCCCGGCGGCAACCCCGGTTTCTGAGACAATCTTAAACACGCCAATTTCAGCCGTATTACCAACATGGGTTCCGCCGCACAGTTCCATTGAGACGCCCGGGAAATCAATCACCCGCACCTCTTCGCCGTACTTTTCGCCAAACATCGCCACAGCCCCTTTTGCTTTGGCTTCAGCGATGGGCATCACTGAGACATCAGCCTCGTGAGCCTCAGCAATCCAGGTATTAACCTGTTCCTCAACCTGCTGAATTTCCTCTGGTGTCAACGGACGCGGACAATGAAAGTCAAAGCGCAAGCGATCGAAGGCAACCAAAGAGCCAGCTTGAGAAATAGAAGGGTCAACAATTTGTTTTAGTGCGGCTTGCAGTAGGTGCGTTGCCGTATGGTTGGCTTGGGCGCGACGACGACAGGCGCGGTCAATTTGCGCCGTTACTGTTGCCCCAAGTTCCAGCGTTCCCCGTTCCACATGACCGGAGTGGACAAACAGGTTATGAGCTTCCTTCTTAACGTCTTCAATTCGGACGAGGAGATCCTCACCGCTCAAGTAACCGCGATCGCCAATTTGTCCCCCCGATTCCGCGTAAAATGGTGTCTGATCCAACACCAACTGTATAGCTGTCCCCGCTTCTGCTAACTGCACCTGCTCACCCTTGGCAATCAGGACAGTCACTTGAGCCGTCGTTGCAGGTAGGGTATAGCCGATAAACTCCGTCGCCGCTACCCCGGAAGCCAGTTCTTCTAGAGAACCTCGCGCCATCAAGTCAATAGTTTCGTGGGATTCCTGAGAACGGCTGATTTGTTCCTCCATTGCTGCCTTAAAGCCAGCCATCTCAACGACAAACCCGTGTTCTTCGGCAATTTCCTGGGTCAGTTCCAACGGGAAGCCGTAGGTGTCGTAGAGGATAAAGGCATCGCGTCCGTCAATTTCTTTTTTCTTTTGCTGCTCAACCCGTTCGATAATTTCTTCCAGGAGCTTTTCGCCCCGTTCCAAGGTTTTGAGAAAGCGAGCTTCCTCCCGTTGCAGTTCGGCTTTAATGGCTTCTGCGCGTTCTTGAACATTGGGATAAGCCGCTTCAGAAAGCGCGATCGCACTTTCGGCAACCTTGGTTGTAAACTCCCCTTCAATGCCAATTAAGCGCCCGTGACGCACCACCCGCCGCAGCAGTCGGCGCAACACGTAACCTCTCCCGGTATTAGATGCCGTAATCCCATCAGCAATCATGTGAACCACTGCCCGGATGTGGTCACCAATCACTTTTAAGGAAACTTTCGTCTTCTCGTCGCTCTCGGCATAGTCAATCCCAGCCACTTCGCTGGCGGTTTTGATAATCGGGAAAATCAGGTCAGTTTCGTAATTATTTGGGACTTTCTGAAGGATTTGCGCCATCCGCTCCAGCCCTAATCCCGTATCAATATTCTTGTTTTTTAGAGGTGTCCGCTTCCCTTCTACATCTTGGTTGTACTGCATGAACACCAAGTTGTAGAACTCAATGAAGCGTGTGTCATCTTCTAGATCAATATTGTCATCGCCCCGTTCGGGGTGGAAGTCGTAGTAGATTTCCGAACAAGGGCCACAAGGGCCCGTAGGGCCAGAAGTCCAGAAATTATCCTCTTCACCCATCCGCTGGATGCGGTGGGAGGGAATGCCAATTTGGTCGCGCCAAATCGCAAAGGCTTCGTCGTCGTCTTTAAAAACGCTCACGACTAGGCGTTCTGGAGGTAAGCCAAAGACTTCTGTGGAGAGTTCCCACGCCCAGGCGATCGCTTGCTCTTTAAAATAGTCCCCAAAGCTGAAGTTACCCAGCATCTCAAAGAAGGTGTGATGCCGTGCGGTGCGTCCGACATTCTCAATGTCGTTGTTGCGGATGCACTTTTGAGAAGTCGTAGCACGGGGAAACTCTGCTTGACGCTGTCCCAAGAAAATCGGTTTAAAGGGTAGCATTCCCGCGATCGTTAGCAGCACCGTCGGGTCTTCTGGCACCAAAGACGCACTCGGCAGCACCTTATGTCCTCGTTGGGCATAGAAGTCGAGGAATTTGGAACGAATTTCACTACCGCTAAGGAACTGGGGAGAAGAAGACATGGGCGTACTAATGGGACTAGGGATTAAGAACTAGGGTTAAGGAGAAGGCTAGGGCAATAAGAGTACCTCTCGCCTGCTTCCCAATTGGACAATTGCAGGTCATTTTCTCTCTATTTTTACATTTGTTTACCCGTTCTTGCTGCCATTCCAACTAGGCGTGACAAGGTTGTTGGCAATCTGGCTTGATTAACGGATGATTAGAAGACTTACGCTTCGTAAAGACACATCAACTTTAGTAAATAGGTACTTGGCAGCTAAGAAGGCTATGCTAATTTGAACATATAGACACCAAGCCAGAGAAAAGACTGGAATCAAACAAAGCCAAGGGTCGCAGTTAGGTGTCGTCGGACTGTAACCCAGCCGCAGGCAAACCAACTAAGCATAGAAATCAGTGGCAAGACGCCTGAAACGATTCATCAGGCAGAGCCAAACCTAACATCTGGACAGATGTGACTATGCGAGGAATCTCGAAAGGTTGCTGCGAGAGATGTAAACCTTAGTGACTTGTAATTTATTAATTGTCGGAAGTTTAATTTGTTCAACACTCAAACTTTTGTCCCTGTAAGGGTCTAGCGTAGGCTAGACCCTTTGACGTTTTTAGGGTAAATAGGGAAAGAGAGGGCAAAAAATTGATAAAACGGTATCGCTCTAAAGTCAGATCAGGAATTCTCTATTTTAATAACATCAATAGTCTAAAAGAGGATGAACGATAGTTTAATAAACAGTAAAATAGAATACTAAACAAGAAAAATTTCGCCTGATTATGACAATGCAATTCAAAGTTCCCAGTATCACCTGTAGTGGCTGTGCAGATACAATTAAACAAGAAATCCTCACCCACGAGTCAGAAGCCCATGTAGACGTAGATGTAGAGGCAAAGACTGTTAGTGTAGACGGAACAAAAGCCTCTGAAGCGTCTATTAAACAAATGATCGTCGCGGTGGGTCATACGGTTGAGTAAAACTTTCGCTCAGAGACGAGTGATTGCCTGACTAATCAGTTGTAGCGTTGGGATGGGTCACACAGACCTGTCCCATAAATTTTAAAATACCAGGAAGTATCAATTCTCTAGCCGTTTTTGAGGCGCTCCTTTTTCCAGCTCTGTAGCTAAGTCGATCAGGAAACGGATGTGGCTAATAGTTGCGGCAATACCTGCTGCACTGATGGGACAGCCGTATCGGGGAAAGTGTTCTTGGGGATGGGTAAAGCGTAGCCATACTTGCCCGTTGATGGCTTTGGTACTGATTTTCCAATCTCGATATTGAGCAGGAATTTTTGCCATTTCAGGCTCAGAAGACTGGGAAGATGAGGGGCAGTGCGGCTGACTGTCTAGTAGCATCATGGCAGGAACGGCTCTTCAGTGAATGTACTTAATAATCCCGTGAAAATACAGGGGTACGGGTGATAAGCTTCGCCAACAAAAGGCGATCGCGGTCAGTAATTTAGGTGATCCAATTCTTAGACTTTTTGTGATCGCACCCTCACTTACCGTGTGAGAAGGATCACTTGTGCTGAAACATCTATTCAAACACAAGTATAGAAAAATTACAGTTGTTGTGAAGATATCTTATCAAAGATAATTGGCAATAAGCGTGTTTAATGGAAAATGAGAATTTTAAAATGAAAATTTTCGATAGTATTCAAGTTTATGACTACTAAAATTTATGTTAATAATGGAATAAATACCTAATGAACTTTATTCAAATACCTATAACCGCTCTTTTGTCGATCTAGACGAGTAGAAACATAGAAATCAGGGTGATCTTGAGCGGCAGGAATAGTTCCAGTGAATCGATTCAAGCCTCAAAAAATTTTGAGAACAGAATTTTTTAACTAAAATCTTATTAGATTGGAAACTCCAAAAATTAAATAATTAGACACAGTTTGTGAAGTAAAGAGGCTATAAAACATTGTAAAAAATGGGATTTTTTTAACGGGAGAATTTTGGCTATCTTTAGCCGTGTTTTCCTCTTGATGTCTGACATTATCATTGCATAGAGCGGTTTTTAGGATTCAAATCTCCTACTTTTGGAAATAGCTTTTATAGCTTTTACAATATTCATCAATAAGCCTTACCCTGGGTTGGACGGCTTTCGGCTTTGTCCTGACTGGGTTCAGCCTTGAGTGATGCGTGCTGATGATTACGCTTTTACCAAAGTGACAAATCAACGATAGTGACGCCAGAAAAACTCTAGTTTTACCAAACTTGTAGCCCTAGTGAAGAGGGGCTTTCGAGATTTGGCTGATAATTATCATGGAATAAGAATACTTTTTTGGTAGAAACCCACTAAAATTGGGAACCCTAGAACAGGGAAGGAGTAATTCATAACCGCTTTAAATTACTCAGGTGAGCAGAGAGCGCTTGGATGGTGGAGAAAGTGCAGGTTTTTTTGAGTACCCATGCCATATCCAGTGTTGCCTTGAATTTTTCAGTTCCTTTATTCATGCCCTCTCCAGGAAGCTCCGTTAAGATAAATTGTGCCAAAGCTGCTGCTAGGGAGATTTAGATGTATAAAGTGCGATTACTGGTGTCATGGTAGATTCTTTTTCCTTCCCGCCGTTCGACTCCCCTGGTTCCACTCTCAAGCAGAAGTTCAAGGGCTCGTTCATGAATTACTCACTAGAGCCTAATCAAATCGGGCGACAGATTACTCAAATTATCCTGACGACCTCAGACCCACAAGCAATGCTATGGCAGATAGCAGAAGCGTTAGGAGAGATTTTTCAGGTTGATGCTTGCTTGATTGTCTTAGGAGTTGGTGTGGCTACCCAACCGCAGACAATTTTATGGCGTGCAGAGGGCGGCTCTGCAATACAACCCCAGGAGCAAACGCAGCTACTCGAACACCCGGCTCTATTAGAGGTTTTGGCAGGGGCCCAACCGATGGCAATTACCAATTTGGAAACTGCCGAAACTTGGTCGGCGGTGGACTGGCGTTGGGGAAAATTACCAGTCAAATCGATTTTAAGAATTGTGACCCGGTTTCAGGGTAAGGCAAATGGATTGATCGTTCTGGGGCGATCGCAAGCTTACGAACGGGTGCATGGAGAACAAGAATCACTGAAAGTCGCCGCCGAATCAGTGGCGATCGCTATTTCCCAAATTCAACTCCAGCAGCAAGTCCGCACAGGCGCTCGCTACCAAAACTTACTAAACCACCTGAGTTTAGCCATTCGTAGCGCCATGAGTTTGGAGCAAGTTCTGCAACTGGCGATCGCCGGAACCGGAGAAGCCCTCCAAAGCGATCTCGCCTTGCTCCTGCTATTGCGCTACACTCACCCCCTATTCCAACGCCGCTCATTGAAAAACTTTCCTAAAACTGAGGTGAGAGTGGCGTGCGAGTGGGAGAGTGGGCTGGGATCACCAGCCGCAGAAACAACGGCTCAAAAACAGTCCCTGTTAAACCACACCTTTTGGCTGTCAGAGTCTCCCTTGTGCCAACAAGCCCTGCAAGCAGCACCCGAACCCGTCATCATTGCTGAGGGGCAAAATCTACCTGAGTTTGGAAATAGCGAAACCTTGGCAATCCTGGACTCGGATGCTATGCCCGCTATGCTGATCGTGCCCCTTCTAGGTTCCCATAGCGGTGGCTCTACACAAGCAACCGTTTTGGGATTCATTGTCTTACAGCAGGGTCAGCCTCGTTTGTGGCAGCCGGATGAATTAGAACTCGTGAAATGGGTAGGGAACCAGGTTAGTACTGCCATTATCCAAAGTCAAACTCTGCGGCAGGTACAATCCCTGGTTGAAGAGCGCACGGCTCAACTGCAACGGAGCTTAGAAGTCCAGGCAAAGTTATACGAAAAAACCCGTCAGCAAATTGATCAACTGCGGCACTTAAATGAGCTGAAGGATGAATTCCTCGCCACGATGAATCATGAGCTGCGGACACCGCTGGCAAAAATGAAGATGGCAATTGAGATGTTACGCAAACCAGAATTCTCAGAACGTCGTGATAAATATTTAGAAATTCTGGAGCAGGCGTGCGCTCAGGAAATTGGTTTAATTACCGAGCTATTGGCACTTCAGGAAATAGAAGCCCAGAAACCTCAGATTCAAGTGCAAAAGGTGAATCTGAAGTTGCTCATTAATGAGTTAGCGCCAGCGTTTGAGAAGAAATGGGTAGATAAAGGCTTGACTCTCGCTACTGACTACTCAGCGCGATCGCTAATCCTCTACACTGACCCCGAAAGCCTAAAGCATATCCTGCTGGAACTTTTGACCAACGCGGGGAAGTATTCTCACCCCAATACTACGGTTTGTCTGAAGGTCGAACATCAAGTCAAGCAACAGGTCAATCAAATGGCTTTGTCTTTAACCAATCTTGGTTCTGGCATTTCGCCCTCAGATATTA
Organism: Kastovskya adunca; assembly: GCF_059505785.1. Classification (NCBI taxonomy): domain Bacteria; kingdom Bacillati; phylum Cyanobacteriota; class Cyanophyceae; order Coleofasciculales; family Coleofasciculaceae; genus Kastovskya; species Kastovskya adunca. The sequence goes on from NZ_JCACLG010000045.1 coordinate 27,860, forward strand.
CACAAATTTTTGAAAAATTCCGTCGGGGTCAAGGTGTTACTCAGCAAGCTGTTCAAGGTACAGGGCTGGGACTCGCTCTCGTTAAGGGTTTGGTACAACACTTGCATGGCACAATTGATGTTAAGAGCGAACCTTGCGAGGATTCAACTTTGTTGTGGCAGACTTGCTTTACGCTGACATTGCCTCAGTTCAAGCCGTCTGAAGGAAGTTAAGTTGTACTGATGAGATAGACGCTGAGGTCAATCAATAAATTTATCGTCTTCTCAAGGTTTTGAAATTTTTATTATCAACAACTACAGAATCAGAATAATTCCGAGTGAGGTGGAGACTCCTCTAACCAATTCCTATGCTCACAAAGGCAGAGCCTAAGCTACAGCGCTGGCAACGATCCAACTATTCCCTGCTGGCACGGCAAAAAGATATTTTTGCCTCAGCCATCAAATTAATGATCTATCTGTGGTGGGATAAGACTGCCGCGAGAAATACTTCAGACCACAGAAATCGCCGTGCTCAGTGGTTAGTGGGAACTTTATTGGATTTGGGCCCGACGTTCATCAAAATCGGACAGTCACTGTCTACGCGTGTCGATCTGCTTCCCCTGGAATATGTGAGGGCATTAGGGCAATTGCAAGACCGGGTGCCAGGGTTTAGTAGTGAGCAAGCGATCGCCATTATTGAAGCAGAACTCGGTGGCTCTCTCTATACCTTCTATCGGGACTTTGACCGCTTTCCCCTTGCTGCGGCTAGTTTAGGACAAGTCCACAAAGCCCGCCTCCATAGTGGGGAAGAGGTTGTTGTCAAAGTCCAACGTCCGGGACTGGCAAAGTTATTTGATTTAGATTTCAAAGTACTCAAGCAACTGGTCAGTTTTGCCGAGCGGTATTTGTCTTGGGCAAAACGATATCAGCTTTCAGCCATTGCTAAAGAGTTTTTCGACCTGCTTTATCAAGAAATCGATTACATCAAAGAAGGTGAAAACGCTGACCGCTTTCGGGGAAACTTTCTTGCTCATCCCCGTGTGATTGTACCGATCATCTACTGGCGCTACACCACCAAAAAGATCCTCACGATGGAGTATGCTCCCGGCATCAAAATTGACGAGCGTCAGACCCTAGAAGCCTGCCACTTAAATCCCAAAGAAATTAACCAACTGGGGATTTGTTGTTACCTCAAGCAGCTTTTACAGGATGGTTTCTTTCAGTCTGACCCTCATCCAGGCAATATGGCAGTTTCTCAAGATGGCAAGCTGATTTTTTATGATTTTGGGACGATGGCAGAAGTGAAGTCCATGGCCCAAGACCAGATGGTGAGGACGTTTTTTGCGGTTCTCAGGAAGGATACTGACGAAGTCATCGATACACTGACTTATATGGGGTTGATTGAACCTGTAGCTGATATGACACCCGTACGACGGGTGATGTCCTTCCTCTTGGATAAATTCACGGAAAAGCCTGTGGATTTGCAAGCGTTCAATCAGATGCGTAGCGAGCTGTATCACATCTTTGAGCAGCAGCCGTTTCGCTTACCCGCGCAGATGACGTTTGTTTTGAAGGCACTTACCACTCTCGATGGCATCGCCAGGACATTAGACCCAGAATATAGCCTGGTCGCCGCCGCCAAGCCCTTTGTTAAAAGCATTACGATTTCACAAGGGAGAGGAAATCTGGTGGGAGAACTGGCACGACAAGCCAGAAACTTCCTTAAATACAAGTTACAGCAGCCTAGTGCAACTGAAGTTTTTCTTAGTCGCTTAGAAGAGCGGATCGAACGGGGCGATTTTCAGGTAAAGGTACGCTCAATGGAAAGCGATCGCACTCTCAAGCGTATCAACCTCGCCGTCAAAAGCCTAATTTACGCCTGCTTGACTGGATTTACCTTACTCTCAGGGACTGTGCTGTTACTAGGTACTTATCACAGTGGAGCGATCGCGGCTTTTGCCTTCTCAGCACTCTGGTTCTTATTCTTACTCCGCTCTTTAATCGATCTAACCGTCAAGGAAAGACTAGATCGTTTAGCAGAGAAATAACGGTTGGAGCAAGTCCATTTGAGCGCTTGGCAATTAAGCTAAATTTTGCCTAATTTTTTCCGTAGCTTTGAGTACGTCTGGCTTACAAGTCGCTACCTACCCTAAAAAAGACATCCCAGTCAGGATTGTGTCGCTGACTGGGATGTCTTTTTTAATACCCCCAAGGGAATTCGAATCCCTGTCGCCTCCGTGAAAGGGAGGTGTCCTAGGCCTCTAGACGATGGGGGCTGGTGTTTCAGACCTTTATAACTATATCTGTTACTTTCTAAGCTGTCAACTACTTGAGCAAAATATTTTTTCTAGAGGAGAGCGAGAATACTAGCGAATGCCTTTACGCCAATCGGCTAAGCGTTGCTGTGCCTTGGCATCCAAGGAATTGAACAAAAAGCGACCCGGAGGCTGTTTTTTCGGTCGGTGCTGACGAAGTGCCCGACGAGCAGTTGCTTCCACTTCAAACCCCAACTGTCGGGCTGACATCCATTCCGCACCATAGCCGATAACGGTGAGCTGCTGCGCTCGGTCTGAGGTGGCGACAATTAAGCGTTGAGCGGTGGGGTAAAAGGTTTTCCGGGATGCACAAAACCTTTCGATGTAGGTGTCTGCTGTCTCTCCAAAAGCCGTATAGCAAATCGAAACATGTACGGTGCAAACTTCGTAACAAGTAGGCTGATCTTGGTACTGGGCGTCAAATACAACCTCAGTCTTAAAGCCTTGAAGGGCACTATAATTTACCAAATCTTCAACCAGGTCACGGCGAGCTGCCTCTAACCCATGGCGATCGCGAGTTTTCTCTAGGTGAGGCAGCGTGCCAATAACGTTGTAGCCGTCAACTAGTAAGACAGCCTGTGGTGAAGAAGGGGGCATTGTTCAAGGCCAAGATTTGAGGAACGGATTTCTTTGTCATTAATCTTAACAGTAACTCAATCTTGGTCTTGCATCAGTCGTTGCTTAAGGCGGGTAGGTTCGCCTTGGTCAACAACTCGCCCCTGTTCTAGTAAAAAAGCACCGTCGCAGAAGTCCAGCTCGTCTAAGCGATGCGTTACCCAAAGCGCCGTCAATCCCCGACTTTTGACTAAACGTCGCACCTGCGCCACCAAATCTAACTGGGTGTCGGGATCGAGTAGGGCAGTGGGTTCATCTAAAAGCAGGACTTCGCACTGACGCGCGATCGCACCTGCAATAGCAATCCGCTGTTTCTGACCGCCACTGAGGGCATAGATCGGGCGTCTTTGTAAGTTTAAAAGATTAACGGCGGTTAAGGCTTCTTCCACCCGCACCCGGACTTGGTTGGGAGAAAGCCGCTCTTCAACCAACCCAAACGCTACGTCTGCTCCAACCGTGGGCATCACCAACTGATGGTCGGGATTTTGAAATACAAAGCCCAGATGCGGCGAGGTCTTGATTTCCCCCGACTGGGCTGGCAATAATCCCGCCAGCAATCGCAGCAACGTCGATTTCCCGCTCCCATTCGTTCCCAAAAGCATCCAAAATTCACCTTTAGGGACATTCAGAGAGCAGGATTGCAAAACGGCTGCGCCGTGCCGCCAGTTAAAGCACAAATCCTTGACTTCAATTCCATTGGCACGGGCATGGTTGGGAGTGATGCTCATTCTGTCAAGGCAAAGAAACCAGGCGGACGTCCGGAAGCAGCACTACCAGATTTCTGAGACATTTGCACCGCGCTGATTTGATCGCTAAGAATGCCGATTTTTTTCTCAGTTTGGCGATCGCAGGTCAGTTCCAGCAACTGAGGATTACCTGACCGCATAGCGGTGGTGATTTCCTGATAAGTTGCTTGAGCCTCTTCCACTGAATTGCGTTGTACAGAAAGGGGGATGGGCGTGTTTTTTAAAGTCAAGTCGATAGTGATCATGCAGTGTCAGCGTTCAGCGTCCTGTGATATCTGTACTTTTATTATCTATCTCAGACAGAACTTAGTGTCCTGTTAAGACAGTCTTCAGTGCTGAGGGAGGAAACCCTGAGCAATTTCTGAGCAATTGTAGAGGTATTCCCACAGGTGAAAACCCTATTGTGTCATTCCTGATCGCATACTGCCCATAAGTGCGGTTGCTTCTCGATCGACAGGGTTCAATTCTGAGAAAATTTTAACTAATCTTAAATATTGAGGTGGAAAACTTGAAATCTTTCACATAATATAAGGATAGACCGTAAAGAAAAGTAAATTTCACTCACATTCCCAGTCATTTTCTGCTCGCTAAGTGCAGTTTGCTGTTGGAGTAGGTGAAGTTTACTATTGCCCTTATATATTTCGGAGAATTTGCTATGACAATAGCAGTTGGACGCGCGCCAGCAGCCAGAGGATGGTTCGACACCCT